>JBAIXY010000095.1:0-3698 GCA_037916205.1 Vicinamibacterales bacterium
CATCCGGAACTTGACCGCCGGCGACGCGGCGGGCGCGGACGGAGCGGCGGCGGAGGCGGGGGCCGGCGGCGCGAGGAGCGGCAGGGTGGCGGGCGGCGCCAGGGCGGCGGTCTTCTTGGCCGTGGGCTTGGCCGGAGCGGGCGCGGACGGAGCGGCGGACGGCACGGCCGGCGCGGGGGACGGCGCGGTGGGCGCCGGCGCGGGAGCGGCTCCCGGGGCGACGGGCAGCTGCTGGATCATCTTCAGGAACTGGAACTCCTCGAAGACCGGCAGGACCTTCTCCCGGTTCGGCGGCACGAAGGCGCACTTGCCCAGGGAGAAATCGATCGGCGCGTCCAGGCGGATGCGGCTGAGCTCGCGCGCCTGATAGGCCTCCGGTTTGTGTTCGATCAGCTTGTCCTTGACCGACGGCCTGATCTCGCCGGCTTTCTTGCCGCCGGCCTCGACCGCCTGGTACAGCGCGTCGAGCGAACCGAAATCGCCGATCAGTTCGGAGGCGGTCTTCTCGCCGATGCCTTTGACGCCGGGGATGTTGTCCGAGGGGTCGCCTCGCAGGGCCTTGTAGTCGACCATCTGCTCCGGCTCGAGGCCGAAGCGGTCCTTCACTGCGTGGGCGTCGTAGATGACGATGTCGGACATGCCTTTGCGCATGGTGTAGACCTGGGTCCGCTCGTCGATCAACTGCAGCGTGTCGAGGTCGCCGGTGACGATGATGACGTTGATGTCCGGGTCTTCCTTGCGCGCCCGCTCGGTGATCGTGCCGATGACGTCGTCGGCCTCGTAGCCCTGCGCGGTGAAGACCTTGATGTCCATGGCGGCCAGGATCTTCTCGATCAGCGGCACCTGGGCGTAGAGCTCGTCGGGCTTCTTCTCGCGCTGGGCCTTGTACTGCTCGAACTCCTCGTGGCGGAAGGTCGGCCCTTTGAGGTCGAAGGTGACGGCGATGTGGCTGGGCTTGAGCTCGCGGAGCGCCCGGAGCAGGGTCGAGGTGAAGCCGTAGGCGCCGGAGACCACCAGGCCGGTCTTGGTCGAGAGCGGCGGCAAAGCGTGCCAGGCGCGGTGCAAGACCGCGTGGCCGTCGACGATCATCAGGAGTTTTTTGGAGGCGGGCGGCATAGTTGGCCTTAACAGGATACCATTGGCCGGGCTTGGGGGCTATCGAACGGACCGTACCAGCTGTCCGCGGCAGACTATTGTGCCCAGCCGGGTGCTCATTGTTGCACCGTTGCCCTGAAAATGATAATAATATCCTGCCTAGCGGCCCGGTAGCCAAGTAGTAAGGCACGAGTCTGCAAAACTCTTATGCGCGGGTGCAATTCCCGCCCGGGCCTCCAGCCAAAGCCACCTCGCGAGGGTGGTTTTGGTTTATGCGTTATCAGTCAGCTTACGATTTGATATGATTACAGCGAAAAATATCTGTCCGGCAGCCGGCCCGCAGGCTAAATAACCACTCCCGGCCTAGAAAACACCGTATGAAGCGAGGTCTGACCATCGGCTTAGACATCGGAGGTACCAAGATCCAGTCCGGTCTGGTGACGGCGAACGGCAGGATCGTCGCCAGATACCGAGCAGCCACGCCGACCAAAGGAGGCGCGAAAGCGCTCATGACCGAGATCGAAAAAGCCCTGGTTGAGGTCTGGACGCCCCGGGTCAAAAGCATCGGCATTGGAATTGCCGGCTTGGTTGACGCAAAAAAAGGCGTTTTTCTTGGCGGACCGAACCTGCCTCCGTCATTCAGGAATATCCCCCTGGCCGCCCGCCTTAAACGGCGCTATAAAGTTCCGGTGAGGGTTGACAATGACGCCCGTTGCTTTACACTAGGCGAGGCTCGTTTTGGCGCGGCCAAAGGCCAAAAAAACGTCATCGGCCTGACCATCGGAACCGGCATCGGCGGCGGCCTGGTCATGAACGGCCAGATCATCCGCGGCCGCGACAATTCGGCCGGCGAGGTCGGCCACCTGACCCTGGACCTGTGCTCGCCCTGCGTCTGCGGCTGCGGCCAGTCCGGACACCTGGAGGCCCTGGCCTCCGGCACAGCCATCGCCGGATACTATCGGCAGCTGACCGGCAGGCGGATCCCGGCCCGCGAGGTCGAGGAACGCTCGCGCCGGGGCGAAAAGGCCGCGGCCAAGGCCGTGGAAACCGCCGGAGCCTGGCTGGGCCTCGGCATCGCCAACCTGGCCCTGGTCCTGGACCCGGACATGATCGTCATCGGCGGCGGCGCCAGCCGCAGCCGGCTGCTCTGGCCGGCCCTGCGCCGGACGTTCCGCGGTTCGGTCCTCTACCCGCGCCTGCGCACGATCCCGATCGTCCGGGCCGAACTCGGAGACGACGCCAATCTCGTCGGCGCGGCCAGCCTGGCCTGAACACGGCGCCGACGGAGCGGCCGCCAGTCCGGAGATAAAGCATCCTGAACGTTGTGCCGTTGTCTGAAATGAAACACATCATCCAGCAGAACGTCAGCCGGTCCAACGGCCGGCGTTTTCGGCATACCTACCTTTACTTCGGCCGGCGGCGCTTCGGCTTCGGTTTTTCCTGGCGGCAGCTCTTCAGCACGCTGCTCCTGGTCCTGGCCGCGCTGGTCATCGCCGGCAGCATCGGCGCCCTCGGCGCTTTCGTCTGGTATTCCCGCGACCTGCCCGACCCGAACAACATCACCCAGCGGGCGCTGGCCCAGACCACCAAGATCTACGACCGCACCGGCCAGGTCCTGCTCTACGAGATCCACGGCGACCAGAAGCGCACCGTCGTCGAGCTGGACCAGATATCCCAGTTCGCCAAGGACGCGACCATCGCCTCCGAGGACAAGGATTTCTACAAACACAAGGGCTTCGACGTCACCGGCATCTTCCGGGCCTTCTTCAAGGACCTGCTGGCCGGCGGCAAGATCCAGGGCGGCTCGACCATCACCCAGCAGTTCATCAAGAATTCGGTGCTGACCAAGGAGAAGACGATCACCCGCAAGGTGAAAGAACTGGTCCTGTCGATCGAGATCGAGCGCAAGTTCACCAAGGACCAGATCCTCAAGATGTACCTGAACGAGATCCCCTACGGCTCGGTCGTCTACGGCATCGAGTCGGCCTCCCAGACCTATTTCGGCAAGCCGGCCAAGGACCTGACCCTGTCGGAGAGCGCCATCCTGGCGGCCATGATCAAGTCGCCGACCCGCCTGTCGCCCCTCGGCTCACATCGCGACGAACTGCTGGCCCGCGCCCACAAGATCATCGACACCATGGTCGGCCTAGGCACGGCCACGCCGGAACAGGCCGGGGCGGCCAAGGCCGACGACGTCCTGAGCCGGGTCCAGCCCAAGATCGAGGAGATCACCGCGCCGCACTTCGTCTTCTACGTCCGCGAGCTGCTGGCCGACAAGTTCGGCGAGCAGACCCTGGACCGCGGCGGCTTCAAGGTCATCACCACGCTCGACGCCGAGATGCAGAAGAAGGCCGAGACGGCGGTGACCGACAACCTCGGCACGGTCAAGGAGTTCGGCGCCTCGACGGCGGCGCTCCTGGCCGTCGACCCCAAGACCGGCGAGGTCCGGGCCATGGTCGGTTCGCCGGACTATTTTGACGAGAGCATCAACGGCAAATACAACTCGCTCTTCGGCCTGCGCCAGCCCGGATCGTCGATCAAGCCGATGGTCTACGCCGCGGGCTTCGAGAAGGGCTACACGCCGGACACGGTCCTCTACGACG
>JBAIXY010000096.1:0-2174 GCA_037916205.1 Vicinamibacterales bacterium
CGCCCGGCGGCCAGCCGGGCGTTTTTTGTAGGCGGACTACTTGAGTCCCAGGGCATTCCTGATCGCGTCCTTGTCGAAGCCGATGATCAGGGTGCCGTCGATGTCCAGCACCGGCACGCCCATCTGACCGGACTTCTCGACCATTTCTTCCGCGGCCTGGCGGTCAACTGAAACGTCGACGTCCTTGTATTTGACCTTGTGCTCGTCCAGGAAGGACTTGGCCATCTTGCAGTAAGGGCAGGTCGGCGTGGAGTAAACGATGACCGATTTTGCCATATTTCTTTCTGTTTGCGGCTCGCGGCCGGCTGGTTAGAACCTCTCGATCAATCTTAACATGGCGCGCACGCCATAGCCAGTAGCGCCGACGGGTTGGTACGGCACGGCGTCCTTCTCCGCCCAGGCCGGCCCGGCGATGTCCAGGTGGGCCCAGGGCGTCCTGCCGACGAATTCCTCGAGGAACAGCCCGGCGGTGATGGCGCCGCCGAAGCGCGTGCCGCTGATGTTCTTCAGGTCGGCGACGCGGCTCTTGAGCGACTCGCGGTACTCGTTCACGAGCGGCAGGGTCCAGAGCAGTTCGCCGGTCTCGTCGGCCGCGGCCAGTATCTTGGCGGCCAGCGGCTTGGAATTGGACATCAGGCCGGCCACCTCCTGGCCGAGGGCGATCATGCAGGCGCCGGTCAGCGTGGCCAGGTCGATGACGGCGTCCGGTTCCAGGCCGCAGGCGAAGTGCAGCGTGTCGGCCAGGGTCACCCGGCCCTCGGCGTCCGTGTTCAGGATCTCCACGGTCTTGCCGGACATGGTCTTGACCACGTCGCCCGGCCGGACCGCCTTGCCCGACGGCATGTTCTCGCAGAGGCCGGCGATGCCGTGGACCTCGACGGCCGGCGCCAGCTCGGCGATGACGCTGAACAGGCCGAGAACGGCCGCGGCGCCCGACATGTCGATCTTCATGTCCTCCATGCCCTCGGACGGCTTCAGCGACAGGCCGCCGGAATCGAAGGTCAGGCCCTTGCCGACGATGGCGATCCGTTTTTTGGCTTTCTTGGCCGGACGGTAGATCAGATGGAACAGATAGGGCGGCTGATCGGAACCCTGGGCCACGGCCAAAAGCCCGCCCATGCCCAGTTCCTCCAGCTTCTTTTTGTCCAGGATGTCCACGGACAGCCGTTCCGGCTCGGCGGCAGCCAGCTTGGCCGCGGTGTCGGCGAGGTGCGCCGGCGTGGTCACTGAGGCCGGCTCGTTGACCAGGTCGCGGGCGAAGATGGCGCCGCGGGCGAAGATGGCGCCGCGGTCCAGCCCCTTGCGCAGAGCTTCTTTTTGGCGCTTGTCGGCAGCCAGAACGGTCAGACTTTCCAGGTCGGTCTCGCCGCGCTTCTTCTCCTCCTCGCCCTTGTAGCGCAGGAAACGGTAATCGCCGAGGAGCGCGCCCTCGCCGAGCGCGACGGCGACCGCCGGCGCGCCGCCTTCGACGGCGTCGGGCAGGACGACGGCGACGTTCTTGGCCCTGACCGACCGCGCTTTGGCCGCGGCCAGCGCCGCGTAGCGGCGGGCCGACTTCGGGCCGAAGGGCTTCTTGCCGGCGCCGAGCAGCATGACCCGGCCGGCGGCCAGACGGCCGCGGGTCTTGATCGCGGCCGACTCCCCTTCCTTGCCTTCGACCTTCTCTTCGGCCACGGCTTCGGCCAGTTCGCCGCCGAGTTTCTTGTCCAGCGCCGCGGCCAGGCCGGCCAGCTTCTTCGTTCCCTCAAAAAGCGGCAGGACCAGCAGGTCGGCTTTTATCGTCTCGGCTTTTTCGATCTCGCAATTCAAGCGCATAGGTATAAGTAGCGCCGGCCCCGGCATTAATGTCCGTCCGGCTGATTAGTGATAAAATGATAACATATGCCCGAATATCCGGAAAAAATCGCCGCCTTGCAGGCCGAATTGGACGTTTTGCGCGACCCCGATTTCGGCTACATCCGCGCCGGATTGCCGCGTTACGGCCGCCTGTTCGGCCGCGATTCGCTGATCGTGGCCTGGCAGAGGCTGGAGCGCGAGCCGCAGATCGCCGTGAACACGCTGCGGCTCCTGGCCTCGCTGCAGGGACGGGTCACCGACCCGATCAACGAGGAGGCGCCAGGCAAGATACTGCACGAGTGGTCGCCGAGCCCGGTGCCCTGGGTGCGCTGGACCTT
>JBAIXY010000097.1:0-5106 GCA_037916205.1 Vicinamibacterales bacterium
TCGGCTGGTACAACGGTTCCGCCGTGCAGCAGCCGGACAACACCGCGACCATAACCCAGGCCCCGGCCGAGATCACCGGCCCCCTGGACATGAAGGGCCAGGCCATCACCGGCATCGGCGCCCTGGCCGGCATCAACGACCTGTGGTCCATCGACGGCAACGGCAAGCTGACGGTCATAGAGGCGGTCGCCAAGTCTGTGACGACCCGCGAACTGAAGATGGAAGTGAACGACCAGATCAAGACGGTCGGCACCGACAAGATCCTGACCGGCCTCAGCGCGGCCGTGGTCCAGAACCCGGCCGTGGCCGAGAACTCCAAGATCTTCGTCACTTTCAAGAAGAACCCGAAGAGCCTGTGGTGGGTCGACGAGGTCCACCAGGGGATGTTCATCGTCAAGACGGAACAGCCGGTCGTCGAGGACGCGGCATTCGATTACTGGATCATCAATATCGTCGACAACACTACGCCGCCGGCTGTCGAGCAGCCTGCTCCGGCGCCTACACCCGAACCCGCGCCCGCTCCGATCACTGACCCCGCCCCGACCTCTGATCCGGCACCAGCGCCGTCCACGGATCCGGCCCCGGCTGCCGATCCCGCCCCGACCCCTGATCCGGCACCCGCGCCCGCCGACCAGACGCCGCCATCAGGCCAGCTGCAGCCGGCGGCCTCCGTGGACCCTTCCTCAACAATCCAACCGTCAGAAACCGTTGACGCGCCAGCGCCGACGCCCTGACGGTCGGGATTGGCAAAGAGGCGGGAGCGCAGACCCGCCTCTTTGATTTTGTCCGGAAACAAAAAATGACCGCCCGGCGAAGGGCGGTCGGGGTCCGGCATCAGTTGCCGGGATCGCAAAGGTACTTGTCCGTGACGCACCGGTAGAGGCAGCAGAAGGCCTTCTTGTCCTCGTCGGTGAAGTCGGCCAGACCGTTGGAGAATGGGTACATGAGCGCTTCCTTGCTCTTGCTGTGCCCCAGCCCGATGTAGTGGCCGATCTCGTGCAGCACGACGCTCTCGAGCTCCGGTTCGTACAGCGGATAGTCGGCCGAGGCGCAGACCGGCGGCGGCTCCCAGCTGCAGCCGTCCTCCGGCAGGCATTCCTCCGGATGTTCGGCGTGCCACTCTTCGACCGCCGCGGCGAGATAGGGCGAGAAGCAGAAGTCGCCGTCCGGTTCGATCTGCACCATGTTGAAGGCGAAGACCAGGATGTCGCTCTTCGGCCCGTAGCCCAGGACGTAGCCGCCCTCCTTCTCCCCGTACTCGGTTTGGAGGTAGTCGTAGGCCTCCTCCGGCGAACTCATCCGGTAGATGACGCTGACGTCATCGCCGAAGTCGTTCAGCTGGAAGCCGTCGCTGTCGGAGTAACGGCCGTCGGGCGAGATCAGGTCGGTCCCCAGCAGCTCCTGGCCCAGGGCGTTGGCCCGGCCGATCTGCCGCAGGATGACCTCGTTCTCCGCGTCGCTGAAGGACGAATCGACCTTCAGGCGCAGCGGGAAATCGGGGGCGCAGGCCGCCAGCGTCAGGCAGCTCACCAGGCATAGGCAGCGCCGATCCATAGCTGGCCTCCTTTCAGGGCTTCCCGGTACATGGGCAGCGCGAAGTCGGCGTAATCCGGCAGGGTGGTCATCGGGTTCGGCAGGAAGACCCGCCAGTCGGCCGAGACCGACAGCGTCCGCCAGACCCTGACGTCGATGCCCAGTCCGGCGGTCAGGTCGAACTGGCGATGCAGGCGCTGGACCGAGACCGGCTTGAAGGCGTTCCAGAAGACGCCGAGGTCGAGCAGGTGGACGCGCAGGCGGTCGCTCCGGAAGACGTCGAAGAGGAGGTTGACGCCGAATCCGCAGGGGATGACGGCGTTGATCTCCAGCGTCAGCGGCGTGTACGCCGGGGCGCTCAGCTGGCCGGCCAGCCGCAGGGTGAACGGCGCGGTGGTCGGCTTCCAGTAGGGCGAGTCGTCGCCGATCAGCCCCACCGGTCCCCCGAGACTGGCGGCCGCGCGGAGGGTCAGCTTGTCGCCCAGGGCGGCGTGCGCCGTAAGCGGGCTTAAGGCAAAACAGGCCGCGATCAGGGCCGGAACAACGGAAATGCGATGCGCTCGCATGGGTACTCCTTCGTCGTAAGGTTAAAGAACGGCTGTCTCCATTTAGCTGCCGGGGCCGGCAGAGGTCAAGTGCGCCCGTCGGGATGCCTGGCGTTCGGTACGTATATATATTAAAGTAGGCGTACGTCGGTGCGCGCTCCCGTGGTGGAATGGCAGACACGCAAGGCTTAGGACCTTGTGGCGCAAGCCGTGCTGGTTCGAGTCCAGCCGGGAGCACCAATCCATATTGACGGCTGGACGAGAAGGACGGCGAGAGGCGCGAGCGCTGCGAGCGCCGGTGCGCAGCCGTCCCGGTGCCCGAATCGGAGTGAGGGAGAATCCAGCCGGGAGCACCAAAATTTTTATGAAAAAATCCGTCGACAACGTCGTCTTCCTTCACGGCTACGCGGAAACCCCTGAGAAGGTCTGGCTGCCCTGGATCCACAAGCTGGTCGAAGAAAAGGGGGTGCGCGTCTGGGAAGCCCGTTTTCCCGACCCGCTGCGACCGAGTTATAAGGTCTGGCTCAGGTCCGTCGCGGCCAAGGCCAAGGATTGGTCGCCGCGCACGGTGATCGTCGGCCACAGCCTCGGCGGCGTGGTCGCGCTGAGGCTGCTGGAACAGGCGGCGAGGCGGCGCGTCCGAGCGGTCATCACCGTCAGTTCGCCCTTCGCGGCCACGCTGAGCATCCAGGCGCTGGTGGACTTCTTCGACCGGCCGATCGACTGGGAAAAACTGCGGCGCCGCTCTGACCGCTTCGTGACCGTCCACGCGAAGAATGATCCGCTGGTCCCTTACGATCACGCCCGTCGGTATCACGAAGCGCTCGGTTCGAAGCTGGTGCTGACCGAAAAGGACGGCCACTTCATCGGACGGAAAGCCGAGGCTGTCTGGGAGGAACTGCAGAAACTTCTTTGACGGAAGCCGTCAAAAGGCGCTCCGTGAGCGCCTTTTTTGGTACGTGCCGTTCTCGCCGCCGCCGGCGCTCTCAATAGTGGTATTTTTTGCCGGCCAGGATGGTCATGGACCGGTAGACCTGTTCGAGCAGGAAGATCCTGGCCATCTCATGGGTGAAGGTCAGGTCGGAAAGAGAGAGCCTTCGGTCCGCGGCGTCGAGGACGCGCTGGTCGAGCCCGGCCGCGCCGCCGATCACGAAGACGACCTGCCGCCCGGCGCCGCCTTCGTCCCGGATCAGGCCGGCCAGGCCTTCCGACGTCGTCTTTTTGCCGAGGCGGTCCAGGGCGACCACGAAGGCGTCTTTCGGCAGCCTGGCCAGGAGCCGGTCGCCCTCCGTCCGCATCGAAGACGCGGCGCCCGCCGTGCCGGTGATGGGTTCGGCGGCGGTTTCGACCACCTCCAATTTGGCAAAAGGCGCCAGTCTCAGCAGAAATTCCCGCTGGGCTTCGCGCCAGTGGTCTTCCTTGAGTTTGCCGACCGCCAGGACCGCGATCTTATACATAAATAAGCCGGATTGCAGTATAAACCGGCCTGCCGCCCCTTGCCAAGTTGACGCGGAAGTGCTATCTTGCGCTGTTGCTCGGATTCCGGGCACGCGGTTCTTTTTCAACCTTAACTTGAACGGTTCAGCGACCGTCAAACATACAGGAGGCAGTGATGAGTTCAAGTCTGGTCCCCGTTCCCGCCGGCGAGAGCGCTTTCACGGCGAGACGGGGCATCGCCCCCGCGCTTGCCGGTCTCTTCCGCAGGCTGTTCGCCTGGTTCGTTTCCCTCTTCGGCGCCCGCCGGACCATCCGGTCCGTTCCGGCGCTGCCGGCGCTCATCGCCGCCGGGGCCGAGGTCGAAGGATTGCGCCGCGAAGCCTCGCTGCTTCGCGGGCAAACGGCCTTCTACCGGAGCATCTTCGAGTGCACCAGCGACGCGATCATCGTGGCCGACCTGAACGGCTGCATCACGATGTTCAACCAAGGCGCCGTCGAGATCTTCCAGCTCGACGAGGACCTGGCCATCGGCGACAACCTCTTCAGGCTCTGCACCGAGTTCTGCCGGCCGTCGGGATGCGAGATCTCCGGCCTGCTCGTGCGCAACAAGCAGGTCAGGAACCTGCGCACGGAGTTCATGGGGCTCAAGGGCAAGATCACCCCGGTCCTGCTCACCCTGAACTTCGTGACCGATCAGATCGGCGCGCCCAAGGCGATCGTCGCGGTCATCAAGGACAACAGCGAGGTCGAGAAGCTGACCTACACCGACCCCCTGACCGGGCTGTACAACGTCCGTTACTTCCAGCGGAAGATCAACGAGGAGTACAGCCGGCTGTCCCGCGGACAGATGGACGCTCTCTCGATGCTCTTCCTCGACCTCGACCTGTTCGGCAAGTTCAACAAGGACTACGGCCACCAGGTCGGAGACGAGGTCCTGCGGCGGGTCAGCGAGGTCCTGATGGCCACGGTGCGCTGCTGCGACACGGCGGCGAGGTACGGCGGCGACGAGCTCGTCGTCATCCTGCCCTCGACCGACGACGCCGGCAGCCTGCATCTGGCGGAACGCATCCGCCAGCGCGTCTCCGAGATCCGTATCCCGGTCCCCGACGGGCCGGATATCCGGGTCACGGTGTCCATCGGTTCCAGGACGCACCGGCCGGTCGACTGCGCCACGAACACGGTCACGCTGTTCATCCGGCAGGCCAACATGGCCCTGTTGAAGGCCAAGGAGAAGCGCAACCGGGTCTGCGCCGGCTGACCGTTCGTTCTTCCAGGCCCCGCCCACTCAGGCGGGGCCTTTTCTTATTAAAAAGGCGTTACCTCGATAATTTGGCCTGTTCAAGCTAAATTTGGGCTAACGGCAGCCTTGACAAACAGGCTTTTTTGTGTTATTATGGTCGGTCGTTCCTTCACCCAGGCCGTTCAGGCCGCTACCAGGAGGCAGTCAATGAAGAAGCTGCAGAACACCCTCAAGAACCTGTTCACCGCGTGGATCGCCGGGCTCCGCCGCAAGGAAGACCGCGTGATCTGCGTCACGCTGCCGCTTCTCGGCCTTCTGGCCATCGGCTTCCTCGTCCGCGACATCTGCATG
>JBAIXY010000098.1:0-3688 GCA_037916205.1 Vicinamibacterales bacterium
CGGCGGATATTTTCCACGGCCTGCAGGTAAGCGATGGTGAAAAGTTCGGTGTCGTAGTTCTGGCCTTCGTCCTTGACCACCAGCACCGCGTCCGGCGGCAGGCTGCCGAGCAGATGACGGATCTGCGTTTCAGGATAGGACGCGGCGAAGGCGGCGGCGTAGGCGCGGTTGGCGGCCCAGCCCGCTCCGACCGAAAGCGCGAGCACGGCGGCCGCGGCGGCCAACAGGACCGGCCGACGCCGATCGGATAGCCAGCCGGCCAGCCGCACGTAGGCCAGGCCGGCCAGCAGCGCCAGGCCGGCGAGACAACTCAGGCCGTAAACGCGGCTGAAATAGACCGCGGCCGGTGACCAGGGCAGATCTCGCAGCAGCGCGGCCGCCGGTATCGCCGCCAGCAGGCCGGCGGCGGCGAACAGCGCGACCCGGACGACGCGGTCCCGGCGCTGCCGCCAAAGGATAACGGCGCCGATGACGGCCGACGCGGACGCGATCCAGCCGGCGCCGGCCAGCGCCTGCGCCGAGAGGTCCCGGAATAGACGCCACTTGCTCCAGGCGGCGCCCCAGCCCAGGTCGGAATATCGGGCGCGGGTAACGTAATAGACCAGGTCGCCCCAGCTGCTGACGACTCCCATGGCGAAAGCCGGTTTGGCCGCCGTGCGCAGCGGCAGATACAGGTACGGCAGCAGCCCGGCGAGACCGGCCATGGCCAGCCACAGCCAGCGCGGCGACGGCCGCCGCAGGTCGGGCCGGGCGACGAACAGGGCGATCAGAAACAGCGGCGCGGCCGCTAGGGTCAGCGACGCGTGATTGGCCGCGGACAGCCCGAGCGCGAGGCAGGCGCCGCAGGCCCAGCGGATCCGGCCGGGCGGTTCCTGCGCCGCGCGGACCAGACACCAGACCACGGCCAGGATGAGCAGGGCGTGCAGGGAATAATTCTTGGCATAGACCGCCTGGCTCCACCAGACGCCGCCGACGGCCAGCTGCAGCGCCGCCAGGCCGGCGAACGGCCGGGTGCGCCATTCGAGCCGCCAGCCGGCCGCCCGGGCGATCTCCAGGATGATCAGGGCCGTCAGCGCGGCCGCGGCGGCGGCGCAGAAACTGGAGAACAGCGCCACCCGCCAGGGCAGCGTGCCGAAAGGCAGCCAGGTGAACGGCTTGGCCAGCAGCAGATACAGCGGGTAGCCGGACGGATGCAGTATCCCCATGGTCGCCGTGGCCGTGACGAATTCCGCGCTGTCCTCGAAAGTGACTGTCCGTGGCAGAAGCGGCAGGCAGATCGCCAGCGATACGACGAAAACGGCCGCGGCCGTTAGCGCGTCGGCGCCGCGCGCAGTCAAAGATTTTCCGGTCATTTTTCCCATGGACGCAATTATATCCGCATTCCGGGGCAGCCGCTACCCGGCGACGGATCGAAAAAAGCGTACCCAGCATCGGGTACGCTCAAAGGCGGCGCGCCGCCGGCCTGGAGCAAGGCCGGGGGAGCCTCAGTAGCAGGTGAAGTAGTAACTCTGCCACATCCAGCCGTAGGGGGACCAGACGTAGCCGTTGCACGACACCGAGTAGTTGGGCACGACGTACCAGTTGCAGGCTACGCCGGCGCTCGAATTGCCCTGCACCCGGCAAGAGATGGTCGCGCCGGAATTGGGGCAATAGGTGTAGGCATAGCAGACGCCGTAAGACTGCGACTGGGCGTCGGCCGTGGCGGAGGGAAAGAGCGTGAGCACCAGCGCCAGGGCCGCGACAGAACAAAAGGCAGCCAATTTCTTCTTCATTTCGACTCCTTTGTGCGGGTTGCCGCAACATACTAGCACCCGTGAATGCCGGGTCAAGTGTGCATGTGTCCGCGGACAAAAAAGCGGCGCGGCCGCCGCCCGGATCGACCGTGAACGTCATTATTTTTCTATCACCGAGCCCTTGGCGAAACCGTCGAGATCGGTCTGCGGAACGGTCAGAACATTCTTGACGCTGTAGCCCCGGCGCTTGAAGGCGGCGGCGGTCAGCGGCCGAAGGACGCCGCTCGCGACCAGATAGGTCGTGTCCGAGGCGCTGCCCTTGATCAGCTTGCCGTTCTTCGGGGCGATCGGCTCGCCTGCCGCCCAGTCGTCGGCGACCTCGGCGGCGAAGGCGACGTCCGGCGTCATGTAGCGCTGTTTGGCGACGAAGGGATAGATGCGGCGCTTGACCCCGGACCTGAAAACATAGAACTCCCCGCTCCCCGCGACCGAGAAATAGGTGTTCTCCGGCGGCTCGGCGAATCCGCCTTTCGGCAGGATGTCGGCGTCGGCGTCGCTCAGGGTGACGATCTTGCCGGCCTTGTAGCGCCAGAGCTTGAAGATCTCGGCCGTGAGCGGCCGAAGCTGGCCGCTCCTGACGTCGTAGACCGTCGATGACGAGGCGCTCTTCAGGAGCGTCCCGTCCTTAGGCGGCAGGGCGATGCCGTCGGGCCAGCTGCTGGCCACGCTCGCCTCGAAATAATAATCGGGCGTGATGCCGCGCTGCTTGGCGACGAACGGGATGATCGGATGCTTGGCGCCGCTCTTGAACAGATACAGTTCTTTCCCGACCGCGAACCAGGTGCGGTCCCGCGGCGTGGCCGGCGGACCGAGCGGGACCGAGGCCAGCTCGACGTCGGTCGTGAGCGTGACGACCTCCGTCTGCTTGTAACGGCGGTTCTTGAACAGTTCGGGGGTGAGCGGCAGGCGGCGGGCCTCGCTCATCACGTAAACGTCGGCGGTCGACGGGCCCTTGACCACCGTGCCGTTCTTCGGCGCGACGTAGCCCTGCTTGGGGTAGAGGGGCACCTCGCCGGCCGGGATCGTCTGCACGAGCTTGGCCGCGCCGTACTGTTTGAGAGTGAAGTCGCTGAACCGCTTCAGTACCCCGTGGTCGACCAGGTAGACGGCCGTGTCGTCCTGGCCGCGCAGCACCGTGCCGTCGCTGGGCGTCAGCTGCGGGCCGTCGGCGAACAGTCCGGCGTCGGCAACGGTGACGGGCATGATCAGCGCCGGGTTGAGCTGGCGCTGGGTCAGCACGAAACTCGAGGCCGGATGTTTCACCCCGTCGAGGAACACGTAGAACGCGCCGCCCACCGAGATCACCGTGTCGTCGGCCGGCGAATAGGCCGCGCCTTTCGGATAGCCGGCCAGTTCGGTCGGCGAGGCCGACATCGCCGAGGTCAGGTGCAGGCCCCGAGCGACGGCGACGAAAGCGGGCACGCGCTGCAGCTCGCCGTCATTGATGACGTAGACGTTCGAGTCCGCCGTCGACCGGAGCAGGGTGCCGTTCGGATACTTGAACCAGGAGGTGAAGAAATTCCAGAAATTGTAATTGCCGTTGAAGACGTGCGGCGTGTAGCGGTAGAGGGCGGCCGTGGCCAGGTTGCCGAGCGTGACCGTCTGCTGAGCCGGGATGCCGTCGTAGCCCCCCAAAGTGTTGTTGACCGTCACGGAATCGCCGACCCTGGACGGGGTGCCGGCCACTGCCGGCCCGCGGCCGCCGGGGGTCGAGAACGACCGCATCAGCGACTTGGGCGCGCCCAGATAGCGGTTGCCCTGCGTGTCGACGTTGCCGAACAGCTGGTAATAAAAGCCGGGGAACAGGCTGCCGCAGCCCGCGGAGTCCGGACAATCGAAACCCATGGCGCGGTTCAAGGCTTTTTGCAGCCGCTCGGACTCGACGGAGCCGACCA
>JBAIXY010000099.1:0-3954 GCA_037916205.1 Vicinamibacterales bacterium
GTTCGATTCCCATCACCCGCTCCAATGAAAACGCTCCGCCGAAGGCGGAGCTTTTTCAATGCCAAACGGGTGATGGGGATCGAAGGGAACACGAGGACGTGCCTAGTACGGCACGTCCGAGGGTCCCGGGCTCCGGAGGAGCGCGAGCGAGGGCTACTGCACCGAGCGAGCGCGGGGAGGAGGATTCCCATCACCCGCTCCAAGATGAAAGCCTCACCGAAAGTGGGGCTTTTATCTTAAAGAAAAACCCCGGACCAGGTCCGGGGTTAGACGAAAGAGGTATCCCATCACGCAGCCCATCCTAACCGAGGTTAAGGCGGTCGCGAAGCGGGATCATCTCCGTTTCCTACTGCCCCTTTTTGGGGAGCGACGTTTGCGAGCCGGGGGGCGGACCGGGGTCGGGGCTGTATGGAAGCTCCCTCCGGGTGAGGCTGATCATGCCGGCCGGGCGAGGCTGCCGGAACAGCGCGGGGTTGCCCGCGAGGTCCAGCTTGAACATCACCTGGTCGCCGGCGATCAGCTCCTCCGCCTCGATGGCGTTGGCCATGGGCAGGGTGACCAGCTTGTTCACCATCTGCTCCAGCGGCCGCAGGCCGAACTCCTGGCTGCTCCCGTGGTCCAGCAGGTAATCCTTGAAGCCCTGGCTGAACTCGAGGGTCAGGGGCGGCGGGCCGTCATCGGTGCCGGAGAACTTGGCCTGCTCTTTCTTGAGCATGATCTCCAGCACCTGGCTGCTCTGCTCGCGCGTGAGGGACCGGAAGACGATGATGTTCGTGCGGATGCGTCCGACGAACTCGGCCGGGAAGAACTTCTTCAACGCCGCCACCGTCCCGCTGTAGATCGCCCGGTCCACCTCGTCATAGGCGGCCTTGGCGTCCTTGGGCCCGCGGCCGAAGCCGATCGAACGGTCCTTGCCGGACAGCAGATCGGAGGCCTCGCGCCCGAAGATGTTGCAGGTCAGCACGATGATCGAGTTGGTGAAGTCGGTCCAGTCGCCGTTGGCCATCTGCAGCCTGCCCTTGTCGATGACGTTGAGCAGGGCGCCGTGGATCTTGGCGTGGGCCTTCTCGACCTCGTCGAACAGGATGACCGACAGGTAGGGCTTGTTGCGCTCGTAGAAGTGCGGCAGCTGGCGCTCCAGCTTCGAGGCGTCCTCGTCCTTGGCGTGCTTCTTCAGGTGCTCCTGCCACTGGACCCAGAACGCCGGCTCGTCGATCTTCATCTGCGCCAGCTTCGGCGTGTCGCCGTAGCCGACGTAGTTGGCCGACGCGCCGACCAGCTCGGAGATCTGGAAGTGCTCGGTGAGCACCGTGCAATCGATGAGCGTGAGCGGCGGCGGCGTGATGTCCGCGATCAGGCAGCGGGCCAGCTCCTCGGCCATCAGCGTCTTGCCGACGCCGGTCGGACCGGCGAAGATGACGACGTTGATGGGCTTGTTGGGAGCCTTGAGCTTGGAGTAGAAGATGGCCAGGCCGCGCGCCAGTCTCTCGGCGGCGCGCTCCTGACCGATCACGCGGCTCACGAGGTGGTCGAAGACCAGCCTGGTCCTCGGGCCGAAACCCTCAGAGTTCACTCGATCAGTGAAAGAAGCCTCGCCGTGTTCGAAGATGTCGCTGGGCATGGTTTTCTCCTAGCTGCGGCTGGACGGTTGGCGCGACCGCAGTACCGAACGATATTTCGCTCGACAAACGTCAATTTTTAAAGACCACATCAGCCGATGAATTGAGCTTAACAAAACCCTGGATAAGGTCAACCCGCCGGGGTCGGCGGGTCGCTCTGGCGGAGTTTGGGGGTCCGGACAGGCCGTTTCAGCGGGTCCGGGCCGAGTGGCCGTTCATCGCCTTCCGGTAATACTTGGCGGCGTCCTCCGGGGAGACCGGGTTGATGACGATGCCGGAGCCGATCTCCACGCCGGCCCAGACGCTGCCGCGGGGCGTGATCTTCATGTACAGGTGCTGGTCGGTGTCGTGGACCACCTGATGGAAATAATAGTTGTAGGGCAGGCCCAGCTTGGACACGGCCAGGAGCGCCCGCTTGAGCACGCGCGCCCAGCTCAGCTTCTCCGAACGGTTCAGGTCGGTGACGTTGTCGATGTGGCGTCGCGGCAGTATCCAGAGCTCGTAGTTGTGCTGCGAGGCGTAGGGCGCGAAAGCGACCACGTGCTCGTCGGCATAGACGCGCCGCGGACCCTTGGTCTCCTTGCCGATGATGTCGCAGTACGGACAGGCGCCGCAGCGGACGCGGTATTCGAAGACCTTCTTCGACTTGTCCAGCAGGTGCGGCGGGACGAAATCGGTGGCGAAGATCTGGGAGTGGGAATGCTTGATCGAGGCGCCGGCCGGACCGCCGTCGTTCTTGAAGATCAGCACGTATTCGATGCGCGGGTTGGCCGTGAGCTCTTTGGTGCGCTGGGCGTAGACGTCGAACAGCTCGATGATCGTCTGTTCGCTCAGGTCGTCGAGGTGCTTGTTGTGGTCCGGCGTCTCGATGACCACTTCCTGGACGCCGTAGGCCTTGGGGTTGTCGATGGTCACCGCCGCGTACTTGTTCTTCTTGACCATGATGCGCCAGTTGCGCGCCGGTCCCAGGGTCATGATGTAGCGCTCCTTGAGGGCGTTGCCCAGGCAGAAGGGACAGAACTCCAGAGCCGCCGACTTGGGTTCGGGCTGGCGGGCCTGGACGTGATGCGGCCGGCCGGAGCGGCGCGGCGCGATGATCACGTATTTGTCCTGGACGTAGTCCTTGCGGAGTTCGGAACGGGAATGTTTGGCGGTGGCCATAGCGCGGGCGGATCAAGCGGCCCCCGGCGCCTCACGGCGGCGCAGGGACGGCCATTTCAGGGCGCCGGAACGGATCAGCGCCATGATATCAATATACCAGAGCAGGCCCAGGATCAGCGAGCGGACCAGCGTCAGGATGGTGTAGGCCCAGCCGAAGGGGTCGATGCCGAAGGCCACGGGGAACTGGAGGTAAACGATGACGCCCAGGGCGGCCAGCAGCGCGGTCTCGCGACGCCCCCCCGCCAGCATCTGGACCGGCAGGAGCCAGACCAGCCATTGCGGCGAGAAGAAACGGGTGAATAGCATGAACGGCAGGAGCACGAAGACGCAGGCTCTGGCCAGCGTCCTGGTGTCAGGCACGCGGCCGCCGATGACCAGCGGCAAGATCAAGCCGAACTGGAGGACCGAAAAGACCGGGGCCAGGACCCGCCAGGTCGCCGGACCGTCCAGGCCGGCCGCCATCAGCCCGACAAAGACCAGGCCGCCGAGCGATCCGACCTCGAACGGCCGCCCCAGATGGAACAGGACCGGCGCGGCGACGGCGTCGAAACCGGCGGTGAGAGCCACAACGGCGACGGCGACAACGGCGAGCGCGACGGCCGCGAGCGCGCCGCGGCGCAGGTCGCGGTACTGGCCGGGCTGCCAGCGGCGATCGGCGACGAACATGACCAGCGGCAGGACGAAGAGTGCCGCGTAAAATTTGGCCAGCGCGGCCGCCATCATGAGCGTGAGCGCCCAGGACAGCCGGCCGCGATCGGCCGCCAGGAACGCTCCGGCCACGAGCACGGCCGGCAGCAGGTCGTAGCGCCAGATCGAAAAGTAGAGGAAGGCGGGCAGCAGCAACAGCAGCAGGAGCGCCCGCGGCCGGCCCAGCCGTTCAAGCAGCGCGGCCGAGATGCCGGCCAGCAGCCCGAAAAGCGCGGCCATCAGCAGGGCGAAGATCGCCTCGTAAACGCGGGGGTCGGCGGTCAGCAGGCGCGGCGCGGTAAGGAACAGCACTCCCAGCGGCGGATACTCCTGGGCGTATTCGTCCGTATAGGGCACGCCGCCCTCGGCGAACCACCGGCCCCGATCGAAAAAAACCCCGACCTCATACTCATCACTGAGCAGTCTGAGACCGGAGTCATGCCAGCCAGGATGCGCGAACATCTTCGGCGGGGCCAGCAGGCCGATG
>JBAIXY010000100.1:0-2384 GCA_037916205.1 Vicinamibacterales bacterium
CGCTGGATCTCGGCCAGCTTCGCGCCGGAGCGTTGCCGCAGCCCGGCAAAGAGCGCTTGCGTCTCCGGCAACACCTTGTCGCCGGCGACCATGGCCGCCAGCGGCTCGACGCCGGTCCCCGCTTCGAGTTTGCCGAGGAACTGGATCAGCTCTTCCCGTTCGACGCTGGGCCCGTCTTTCGGCAGCCGGTCGAGGGCGCACATGATCTCTTCCATCATCAGGTCGGGGCTGACCAGGTCCGTCACGGCCAGCCGTTCCAGCGCGGTCTCGACGATCGCCGGGCTGAACGAAGTGCCGCAGCACCTGACCAGTTCGCCGACCACCCTTTCCGGACTTTTGGCCGGCTGGTAGACGCGCCGGCTGATCATCGCGTGGAGCGTGTCGGCCAGGTGCATGACGGCCGCCACCAGCGGGATCTCTTTGCCTCTCCGGCCGTCGCCCGCTTCGGGATAACCGGTGTAGCCGGTGCCGTCCCAGTGCAGATGGTGGTAGAGGACCGTCTCGGCCAGGCCCCGCATCTCGTCGAAGCCGTGCTGTTCGACGACCCGCATGAGGATCTCGTAGCCGCGGGCGGGATGAGTTTCCATCTTGCGCCGTTCGTCGGGCGTCAGCCCGCCCGGCTTGGTCACGATGGCGTACTCGACCCCGGTCTTGCCGAGGTCGTGGATCACTCCGTGGTAATAGACCTCTTCTCTCAGTTCCGCGATCCTGGCCGCCAGGACGGTCGGGTCTTCCGGCAGCGCCCCCTCCGCCCGCACGATCTCCTGACGCCAGAGTTCGTCGGGCAAATGGCGCCCGAAATCTTCGGCGTAGCGGCCGACGCGGTTGCAGTGGCCGCCGGTGTAGCCCTCGTAGACGCCGAGCGTGGCCGAGAGCGCCTCGACCACCCCTTTGACCGAGCGGAGTTGCGCCGCCTGGGCCCGCGCCTCTTTTTCCCTGGCCTGCTTCATGACGCTGCTGATCAGGCTGACCAGTTTTCTCGTGCCGTCGATCAGCCGCAGCGGAACAAAAAGAAATAACATTATGAAATCTGACCCCGGCAAGCCCCGGACATAATCGACGAAACTCTTGATCTTGGCCCGGGTGATGTCGTCCACGGCGGGCCGGTCGATCCTGGTCGCTTTGATCTTGTCGGCCAGGAGCCGCAGCACTTCCAGCTTGTCGCGCGAGAGGCGGTAGCCGGTGCGCAGGCCGAGATTGACCTTGCCGAGCACCCCGCCGCTGCCGTCGAACACCGGCAGAATGACAAAAGTGTTGGCGGCGCCGAGATAAGCGCTCAGTTTGATCAGCAGCCAGTTGATACCGTACCGCCAGATCGAGAAAAGATGCACGGGGCCGTTGACCGGTCCCTTGATCTTGCCGTCGTAGATGTCGCGGTCGACCTTGACGCTCAACTCCCCGTCAAAAGCGACGGCGAGCATCTGGCTGCGCGCTTCCGAGGTGTTGACCGGGTCTTTGTAAACGAGCTGGCCGTCTTCGCGCCGCTCCAGCCGGAAAAAGTATTCCGCGGCCGGTTCGTTGCCCCATTGCCGGAGCCGCGCGGCCATCGCCTCGAGCACCTCGGAGGTCGTTTGCGGCTGGAAAGCGGCGATCTCCGCTCGGACCCGGTCGAGGTCCGGGACCGGCCGCAAATTGCCGCCCCGGCCCAGGTTCCGCCGGTTGATCCGGCTGTCTTCGCAACCGACGACCAGCGCCCGCCGGGTCCCCAGGCTATTGGTGACCGGCACCGTTCCGGCGGTCAGGCCGGCCGCGCGCAGCGCCTTGGCCGCGAAATGACTGACCCTGTTATAGCCCGCATAGATGTTCATTCCTTCACCGTGTATTTATCGTCAGAAACCGGGCGGGATTTCAGACGATCTCGAGGCGCGGAAAACAGAGGCGGCAGACCAGCTTGGTGAAACCGGAAGCGTTGACCAGCACGCCGCGGTCGGCGGCGAGGAGGCCCGGCAGGTCGATCAGATCGTCGGCAAAATAAAAGGTCCGGCTGTCCGGCGCCCGCCGCTTGAACTCGCGGATGACGGCGCCTTTATCGTAATTGGCCGGCCGGCTCCCCTCGCCCAGGTAATCGCGGACGGCCAGCGCGTAGCTACCGTCGAAACCGAGCGCGGCCGCCACTTTTTGGGCCACCGGGTCGGGGCAGTGCGAAAGGATGAAGGTCCGGTCGCCCGGGCGCCGGTAACGGTCCAGCACCCGCGCGAAATCCTGCCGGAACGAAGCGGCCGTTTCCGCAGCGATTGCCGCGGCCGCCCGCTCCAGGTCCGCCGGCGCGGTCCGGGACAGCAGGCTCAGGATCAGCCGGCGCTGGAATTCCACCGCCGGCGGCAGCCACCAGAGCGCTTTCAGCCAAACGATCATGAACAGGCCGAACAGGTAATATTTTTTCC
>JBAIXY010000101.1:0-4470 GCA_037916205.1 Vicinamibacterales bacterium
GTCGTGAGCCCCATCCCGGTGGCGTACTCCAGGCCCAGGTCGACGGCCGCCGAGGCCGGCAGGGCAAGAAGCAAAGAGCCGAGACAGGCGGCTGCCGCGGCGTATACGACCTCTCGCGGTTTGGAGAGGATCTTGACTCTCATGGCGCTTCGGTTATGGCGCAAAACCCGCGCAGTTGTAAGGGCTGGCCGACACGGCCTGACGATCACAGCAGGAAGACTTCGTCGGCGAGGTCGGCTGGCCGAAGTCGTCGGCGCAGCCGTAACCCTGGCTGGGATAGAAGCAGTTCTGTTTGTCGTCCTTGATGCGCGCGCGGATGGTCGGGAAGTAAAGCGGCTTCGAGTAGACCGGGTAGTTGGCCGCGTCGGCAGCATCGGCCTCGGTCCAACCCAGTTCGTTGGAAGTGTAGAACTGACGGTGCGTGATGATCAGATTGGAGTAATCCTCGTTCGTTTGCGAGTTCGTCTTAAGTTCGACGCCCAGCGTGTAGAACGGCGCGCCGATCTTCTCCAGCGCCGTATCGGGCAGGCACGGCGTCTGCGTATTGCAGGTCTGGTTGGCGTTCTTCTTCTTCCACTCCTTGGCCTGCAGGATGACCGTAGGTTCGGGATTCTTGTCGTCAAGCTTGCCGGAGATCAGCGAGCCGATGCTGATGACCTTGCTCCAGAGGACCTTGACGGGCAGATTGCCCGGCACCTTGGACGGACCGCCTGGCGGCGCCGGCTCCTGGTTCTCGACCTCGTTGTAGGGAGTGTCGGCCGCGGGCGTGGAGCTGGAGGCGCTGCGCGGCAGGATGTCCACGATCTTGGGCGGGATCAGGTCGATGTTGGTGCCGACGCGGTACAGCAGGCCCGCCGTGTCGCCCCAGACCACCAGCGCGCGCTGATTCAGGGTGAAAGAATTGGACACGGCATCCGAAATAGTGCCGGGGCCCTCGGCTTTGCCGTTGCCGTTGCCGTCGAAAGAGTTGTTGGCCAGGTCGGTGACGCCGTCAACGGGCGCGAGCGCCGCCGGCGCCTTGGCCGGATCGACATGCGCGGCCTTGACCACGACCCGCAGGTCGACGTTCTTGGGCAGGCAGTAGACGGGGTCGCCGCAGGAGTTCTCCAGGATGCCGTCGCAGCGGGTACTGGGCTTGAATTCGATCGTCTTATAGGAATTGCCGATGCTCAGGGTGCCGGCGACCGTGTAGTAGACCGCGCTGTCGGTCGTGTTCGGCCCGCAGTCCTTGTCGGCGCCGAACCACTGGCAGCCGCTCGTGCCCGTGCAGGACGATTGGTCCTTCTTGCCCTGGCACTGCGAGCGGCAGACGCCCTGGCCGGCGTCCCAGGCGCAGGTCCCGCCGGCCACGCCGGCGCAGCTGGTCGCGTCGATCTGCCGATCGCATCCGAAGACGCAGGCCTTTCCGGCCAGACACCTGGCCTGGATGTCGACATTGTTGAAACCGCTCGTGCCGCCGATCAGACCGCTGGCGGTCACCGGATTGACGCCCTCGTTGAAGTAGACCTGGAGCAGCTGGTTGCGGTCTACCAGCCGGTCCGCCGGCGTGACGGCGGTGCGCGGCACGAAAGCCTCGATCATCGGCGGCGTGGTGTCGGCCGTCGTGCTGGTGGTGAACGACCAGTAGTAGGAGCCGTCGGCGCGGAGCGTGGAGAAGGCCGGCTGGGTCTGCGTTCCCCCGTCGGGGGCCGGAGCCCAGACCTTGATGCCGTTCTCGCCGCCGCGCAGGCCGACGCGGTAATTGATCTCGGAGACCTGGTCGCCCAGCCAGTCGACCGGGGTGATGACGATGGTCTGCGCCCCGTTGTCCGGGTCGAGCGGGAGCGGCACCTGGGTCACCGACGCGTAGGGGGCCTTGCCGGCCGTGGCGCCGAGATAATCGTTGGCGCTGTAGCGGGTGACGAAATTCTCGTCCGGATTGGAACCGCTGGACGCCGCCAATTTGTCGTTCCTGATGATCTTGATGTTATCGGTGTTGAGCTCAAGCACGGCCCCGGTCACCGGCTTGCAGGTCGCGTCGCTCGGGGCGGCGCAGTCGGTGCAGAGCTTGTGCTCGGCCGAGTTCAGCTTGTTGAAATCGCAGTAATTGTAGCGCGTCCCGTCGACCAGTCCGGTCTTGATCACCGTGGACAGGAGCAACGGCTTCTTGAACGTGATAGAAATGGTCGTGTTGCGATAAACGCCGGTCTGACCGACCTCGGGGTAGTGGTACTGAACGATGCCGTTGCCCAGTTCCTCGGGTCCGCAGGTGGGACAATAGACCGAGGTCAGGGCGGCCTGAGGCCCGCCCGACGGCGCGCCGCCCGCGGTCAGGTTCTCGCCGGTAATGGCCCGGTAGATGAACCAGGTGATGGCGTAAGCCGAAAGCATGATGACCAGGCCGATGGTCGTGTTGACCATGATCCGCTTGGCCTCGACGATCTTCTCCTCGTTGCCGGAGGCGGTCATCCAGAGGAAGCCGGCGTAGAGGAACAGGACAACGGCGACCAGGCCCAGCAGGGCGAAGAAAGCGTTGATGATGCGGGCGACGACGGTCCGGATGTCGGTAGTGGTCAGGCCGATGCCGGTGGCGTACTGCAGTCCGAGATTGACCCCGGCATGCACGGCGTCGGGCCGGAGCAGGACGAACGCGGCGAATATCAAAAACGCCGCCAGGGCCGCGAAACCCAGCCGGCGCTTTCGTCCGGTCACCGATCCGTTGATCTTATGCTGATCGAACCTTCCAAGAAGCATGGTAAGAAGGTTAATCGGCGCCGTCAGCCGCTTCAGGTCGAGCCGCCGGCCAGCGCCTCTTTGACCATCGCGCTGACCTTGGCTCCGTCAGCGCGTCCTTTTGTTTCCTTGGTCACCTCGCCCATGATCCGGCCGAAGTCCTTCATGGTCGGCTGGCCGAACGCGGCGATCTTCGCCCGGACCAGCGCCCGCACCTCGTCGTCGCCGAGCGCGGCGGGCAGATACTGCTGCATGAAAGAGATCTCCGTCTCAGCCTGTTTGGCCAGGTCCGGACGGCCGCCGGCGTTGAAGTCGGCGAGCGAGTCCTTCAGTTTCTTCGCCTCGCGTCCGATGACGTCGATGGCGTCCTCCTCGGTCAGCGGCTTCATCTTGTCGATCTCGGCGTTCTTCAGGGCAGCACGAAGCATCCGCAGTACGGATACCGCGAATGCATTGCGCGCTTTCGCTTCGCGCGCGTAGTCGCTGTCGATCTTTTCGCGCGTCGTCATCGACTTGGCTGATACGGCTTAACGCGAACGGCTCGAGCGCTTCGGACGGAAATCTTCCTCGGTAGCCTGACCGGTCTTGATCAGGTACTCGCGCCTGGCGCGCAGGTATTCGCGCCGGAGTGCGGCCTCGCGGACCGCGGCCTTGCTCTTGGTGCGCGAATGGAACCGGATCTTTCTGGCCTGCAAAAGCTTACCGCTCTCCTGGACCTTCCGGCTGAAACGCCTCAGCAAACTTTCGAAGCTCTCGCCTTTTTTCCTCTTAACTTCGGCCACAAATCTCACCTTCCTTTCAGTTCAGTGAATCGGGTTTATCCCCCGTTCTTACTGGTTCATATTAACACTGGCGAACTTTTGGCGTCAAATCCGCGAAAAACGACCATTCCGACCTTATTTCAGGCCCTGCCCAGCTTCTTCTTAAGTTCGTTCGCCGCCTTATTGTAGTCAACGATCTCCTGCATGCCGGATTCCATGTCGCGGATGAGCACCGTGCCGTCCAGGACCTCTTTCTGGCCGATGATCACCGTGTACTTGGCGCCGAGGCGGTTGGCCGTCTCCAGCTGGTTCTTCAGGGCGTTCTTGGAGAAGGTCGCCGAAACCTTGATGCCGCTGCCGCGCAGGTCCTCGAACAGGACGAAAGCCTTGCGCCGGGCGGTGTCCCCCAGCTGGGCCAGGAAGATCTCCGGCCGGAAGTCGTCCTCCGGTTCGACGTTCTGGGTCTTCATCTGCAGGATGGCGCGCTCGATGCCGATGCCGAAACCGCAGGCCGGTGTCGGCCGGCCGCCCATCTGCTCGACCAGAGTGTCGTAGCGGCCGCCGCCGCCCAGGGCGTACTGGCCCTGCTGGGTCTCATCGGCCAGCATGATCTCGAACACGGTCCGGGTGTAATAATCGAAGCCGCGGACCAGGTGCGGATCAAGGACGTAGGGAACCATCAGTTCGTCGAGGTATTCAAGAACGCGCATCAGGTGGTTCTTGCAGTCGTCATCGAGGAAATCGACGATGTGCGGGGCGCCCTCGCGGACCGCGACGCAGCTCGGCTCCTTGCAGTCGAGCAGCCGCAGCGGGTTCTTGGCCAGGCGGCGCTTGCAGTCCTCGCAGAGCTGCGACCGCTTGGGCTTGTAGTAGGCGACCAGTTCGGCGGTGTAGGCCGGCCGGCAGTTCTGGCAGCCGAGGCTGTTGATGTGGATGTTGGTCTTGATGCCGAGCTCCTTGTAGAACAGGTAGGACAGCAGGACGATCTCGGCGTCGA
>JBAIXY010000102.1:0-8684 GCA_037916205.1 Vicinamibacterales bacterium
GATCAGGTTGAAAGCCGGGGTGCCGACGGCATCGGCCGCGGCCTTGGCCGCCCGCTTGGCGATGACGAACAGTTTGCCCAGCTCCTCGTCCGGGGTCTCGGCCAGGGTCGGATAATGCCGCTTGGGCAGGACCAGAGTGTGGCCGGGGTTGGCCGGCTGGATGTCGAGGAAAGCGATGTGGTCGTCGTCCTCGAAGACCTTGCGCGCCGGTATCTCGCCCTTGATGATCCGGCAGAAGATGCAATCTTCCATATTTGGCGTCTTATTTGAACAAGGCGGCGGTGACAGGCGCCGCATTTTATGATGTTCGTCGGACGGCGTTGATCAGCGCTCTTCGGCCCCGCCGTCCCAGGGTCCGATGGCCGCCAGCGCGAAGACCGCGCCGACGACCGCGCCAGCCGCGAGCGACAGCCAGAGCTGGGCTCCGGCGACCGGAGAAAAATAGTACCACGCGGCCAGGAAAGAAGAAATCGCGCAGGCGGCGGCGACGAGCGCGTATACGGCGTGCTGGCGGACCGTCCGGCGCCGGCCGGGGCGGCCGACCAGCGACAGCGCTCCGAAGGCCAGGCCGGCGATCAGGATGGAGCGCGGCGCCAGGAAATTGACCACGAAACCCGGGCTCAGGAACTCGGCGGCCACGGCGAACAGGGCGAAGCCGGCGGCGGCGGTGAAGCCGGCGGCTCCGGTCTCGGCCAGATAGGGCCGGACCGCTTCCCAAACGCGGAGGATCTTTTTCAGGCGTCTGATCATAACTGTGGCGCCGCGATCGGCGGCCGGTCATCGGTCATTCCGGGGATTCTTCGTAAGAACGGCCGTCCGGCAGGATCAACTGGCCGGCCGGTCCGAATCCGGCGAAGGTCCGGGTCAGGCGCGGCCAGATATCGGCCCAGCCGAGCGGCTTGCGGGTCAGGGTGAACGAGACGGACAAGAGCCGCAGATCGCCCTGGGTCTCGCTGACCCCGGGCGCGACCGCCAGGAAACGGTACGCCCCGTCGGCGGTCCTGGCCAGCTTGTCGAGATCGAATGTCGCCTGGGCGCTGGAAACGCCGTTCTCGACCGACGGGGTCTCATAGCCGGTCAGGATGTAGTCGATACCCTTGGCGTCGAGGTCGGCGGCCGTCGTGTACCAGGTGATCGGCAGCGGCAGCGGGTCGAAATATTCCCCGGGCGACAGGGCGAAGAGGCCGTCGGTCTCCAGCAGGACGTCCAGCTTCGGCACCGTCACCGCGGCCAGGTCGCGTCCGGCGGACAGGCGGGCCGAGTACCGGACCTGGGGTTCGACCAGGGCCAGCTGGGCGGTGCCGGCCGTGACCGTCTGCAGCGATTCCGGATGCGAAGTGCGGGCCGAGAGCCGCAGGCCGTCGGTATAGACGGTCAGCGGCCGGACGATGTCGCTGTAGCCGACATGGTCGCCGATGTTCAGCCGGTCGGCGAAGACCAGTTTGCGCTGGGTCGTCCTGATCCGGCGGATGAAGATGTCGCTCGAGGCGGTGAACTCGATCTGGTAGACGCCTTCGGGCGGATCGGTCACGGAGATCGGGACGGTGCGCAGGCCCGAGGAACGCTGGTCGTCGGCGGTGTTCCCGTCGTCGTTGAGCACGGTCCGGGCGTAAGGCTCGTCGCTCCCCTCCTTGTAGACGGTGACGATCACCGGGTCGGCGCCGGCCTGACGGTTCATGTCCTGAACGATGAAGGTGATGTTCAGGGGCTCGTCCTTCACGTAGGCGTACAGGCGGTGCCGGCCGCGGAGCGACAGTTCGACCTCGCGGGCCGGACCAGGTTCGTAGCCGGCCAGCCGGAAGGGTGCCGCCACCTTGGCCCGATAGACGGCCATCTTGGACGGCTCGGGCGGCCGGCTCAGGAACTCGTCGACCGAGGTGAAACTATGGTTCCGCTCGAGCAGGGTCAGCCGGCCGCTGGCCACCCGGTTCCAGGGCAGGGCGTCCAGCAGGCGGTTGTCGGCCGGCCTGAGGTCGAACTGCTCGTCGATCGACGAGGCCAGGGCGCCCATCTCCAAGAGCGCGCCGCTCGGATCGCGGTAGCGCACGGTCTCGGTGACCGCGTCGAATCCCGACGGCGGCGTCAGATCGAAATAGACCGGTTCGTCGCCGGCGAACGCCGAACCGTCGGCGGTCACGACTAGGCGCTCCGGCGGCTTGGCCGCCGAAAGGTAGGGCGCCGGGCTGACCAGGTCGGTGGTGACCGTGAGCTCGCCCTCCGGAGCCAGCGCCTTGACGACCAGGAAAACGACCAGGCCGGCGGCGACGGCGACGGCCGCGGCCCGGACGGCGATCGAGAAGATCCGTTCGAATGTCGGTCGGCGCTTCATGGTTTTTTGGCGATCGGCTGGAACGAATACAGGGTCTCCTGACCCAGCGTCCAGACCGGCTGGATGGTCAGGCCGAGCGGCGGCAGCTTCACCTGACGGAGGTGATCGAGATCGGCCTGCGGGAAAGTGATGCCGAAATAATACAGCGGCGTGTGGCCGGCCAGCTGACCGAGCGCCTCGAAGGTCCGGTCGCTCCTGAGCGGATAGATCACCGCGCGGTCGGGAAAGACCAGCTTGTCGGCCCGGTCCACGACGATCAGCGCGTCCGGCTCGGTGCGCGCGATGATGCCGCGCGCCTCCTGGTCATAGATTTCGAGGTTCTGGCGCAGGGTCAGCAGGCCCTCCTGGGGCGCGCCGAAGACCGCGGCCCCGGACAGGACGGCCAGGCCGCAGAACAGGATGAAGACGCCGGCCAGCCGCGGCGCCGACGGCCGTCTCTCGGCCAGACGGCCGAGGAGCCAGGCCGCGGGCAGGACCGACAGCGCGAAAACCGGCAGCCAATAGCGCAGATACGAGGAACCGATGGTCACGGCCGTCGGATCGGGATTGTCCTGGATGCTCCAGCTGCCGTAGAAGAGCATCAGCCAGAGAGCGGCCGCGGCGCCGGCGGCGGCGCCAACGGCCGATCGCCGCGTAAGCGGCGGCCGCGAGGCCCGTGCCGGCCAGGAGCGACCACCACCAGAAGAACTTGACGCCGTAGGTCCAGAAATTGGCCAGGGCGGCGCGCGGGGCGAAACCGAGCGGGAAAAGATACGGTCGCAGTCCGCCCAAGAGCTTCGCTCCCCGGCCCTGCGGCAGAGACGCGACCGGAACGTCGGTAAGCCCCGAACCGTAGCCCGTGGCCAGGAAACCCCCGTAGACGGCCCGGTTCAGCAGCAGGAACGGAGCCAGCGTCAGCAGGGCGAAACCGCCGGCGACGGCCAGCTTGCCCCAGGACAGGCGGCGGAAATGAAAGGCGACCAGCACGGCGACGCTCAGGATGATCCAGTAGGCTTCGGCCGGCCGGACCGCCAGCGCCAGGCCGAGACAGACGCCGGCCAGCGCGGCGTCGGCGTGGCGCACCTTGGCCAGGGCCTTGATCGCCCGGCCGCGGGCGAAGGGCGCGGTCCAGTAGAAGAAAGCCGCGGCGATCAGCAGGAAATTGAAAAGCACGTTGGGCATGAGCAGCCGGCCGGACTCGTACCACCAGGCCGGCTGGACCAGGAGCAGCAGCGCGGCGAAGGCCCCGGTCCGGCGCCCGAAGAAGCGAGCCGCCAGCAGGCCGAGGAACGCGGCCGCGGCCACGCCGAAGAACGGCGTCAGGAACGGGACCGCGGCCAGGCCCAGGACCTTGGCCAGGGAGCCGTAGATCACCGGCAGGCCGAGGAAACCGCCCGGCACCATGAAACTGTCGGAGACGCTGACGCTTCGGGGGTGGACCAGCCCGGGCACGACCAGGTTCAGCGGCTCGAACGACCAGAGCTGGCCCGTCTCGGCGAACAGCCGGGTGAAAAAAAAGTTGGCCGCCTCGTCGGGCGAGTTGAACCTGAGCGGCGCGAAGACGGCCAGGTAGGCGTACAAGAAAAAGAAGGCCGATGCGATCAGGGCGGCCCCGGCGATGACGATGGCTTTGGAGACCTCGTTGTTCTTCATCTTTTTACCTGATCCGGCTCAGGACGGTGACTATGGCGAAGACCAGGGCCAGGGACAGATTGCCCACGGAGACGTCGGCCCAGAGGTCGACGCCGGACCAGAGGGCGATCATCAGCGAGGTCACGCCGGCGACCTCGAAGACCATCTTTATCTTCCCCCAGACGTTGGCCGGCTCGATGCGGCCGCGGCGCGCCTTGTACCAGCCCTGAACGATGATCACCGCCTCGGCCAATAACAGGGCCACCCCGAGCTCGTAGTTGATGTAGTCCAGCACGATGACGAAAAGGGTCGAGCCGATCAGGATCTTGTCGGCCACCGGGTCGAAAATGATGCCCCACTCGGTTATCTGGCGCCTGACCCGGGCCAGCGACCCGTCCAGGGCGTCGGTCAGTCCGGCGAACAGGAAAAGAGGCACGGCCCAGGCATAATTGGCCGTGGCCAGGAAGTAGACCACGAACGGGGTCAGGAAAAGCCGCCCGACCGTGATATGGTTGGGCTTAAGCCAGGCCGGCAGCAGCGGGATCAGTGTCTTGGCCAGGAACCGGTCGTGGGCCAGCAGCTTGACCTTGCCATTCCACTCCTCCGAATAGGCGTTCCACTGCGGAAGCGGCATCATATTCGTGCTACAATATTGAAGATGTCACTTTCTTCACTGAAAAATTATACTATCTTCGCGCTGTTTTTCACAGCCGCCGGGCTGATCGCCCTGTCGTTGCCGGCCGGCAACCCGGCCGGGCCCTGGCTGGCCGGAGCCTATATCCTGGGATCCGGCTGGCTGGCCGGATCGCGCCTTTTCCCGGCCGAACCCCGGCCCTGGAGGCTGTATCTCGGCGAGATCGCTTTCCTGTCCGCCTTGACCGTCCTCGGCAGCTTGGTCTATTACGCCTACAAGCTCGATCTGGCGGCCTGCGGCGCCGTCGTCATCCTGACCCCGTTCGTTTTCGCCGCGGTCAGACCCGAGGTCGATGAAGCCTCCGAGCTTATCCGCGGCTCGGCCCGGCGCGGGCCGGGACTCGACGGCAAACGCTTCGCCGCCTACCTGGCCGGTCTGGCGCTGGCCTTCGTCAGCCTGGCGCTCACGGTCTACGGCTTCATCCTGCTGGCCGGCGCCGGCACCGATCAGTCGATCCGGTCGCCCTGGGACGCCGTGCCCCGGATGTTCTTCATCGTCTTCCTGCTGGCCTTCCTGGCCGCCTTCGCCCTGGCCGAGTCCGGCGCCGCCGGCGGCCTGGCCCTCTTGCCCGTGACCGCCCTGGCCATGCTGGCCGCGTCCGTGGCCGCCATCGTCTATTCCGTCGGCTACGGCTTCGATCCGTTCATCCACCAGGCGACCGAGGCGGCCATCGCCAAAGCCGGGGTGATCACGCCCAAGCCGCTGTATTACGTCGGCCAGTACGCGCTGGTCACCCTCCTCGGCAGGGCCTCGGGCATCGGGCCGTTCGGCATCGACCGCTGGCTGGTGCCTGTCGCCTTCACCCTGGCCGTACCCTGCGCCTACTGGAGCCTGCGCCGGGCCTTCGCCTGGCCGGCCCGGACCGCCGCCGCGGCCTCGGCCGCCCTGCTCCTGCTGCCGCTCGCGCCTTTTATCGCCTCGACGCCGCAGGGCCTGGCCGACGCCCTGACCCTCATGGCCGTGTTCCTGGCGCTGCCCGCGGCCGCCGGCAGGCGCAACGCCGGGCCGCTTCCCTATCTGGCCGCCGGCGCCGCCGTCGCGGTCCATCCCCTGGCCGGCATTCCGCTGGTCGCCTTCATGGTCATCCTGTTCTTCCTCGGCCGCCGGCAGCGCGCCGGAAAAACGCGGGTCTGGCCGGTCGTCGGCCTGCTGACCCTGGCCGGCTCGGTCGCCCTGCCGCTGGCCTTCATGGTCAACTCCTGGCTGTCCGGGGCCTCGGTCTCGCTCGACGCCAGCCTGCTCAGCGCGCCGGGCGCCGTCCTGGAGGAGCTTCGCGGCGCGGCGGTGATCAGCCGCCGCTACCTGGCGGCCTTCGATTTCGTCTACCTCTGGCGCAACAGCCGCGACCTGCTGATCCTGGCCGCCGGCGTCATCGGCACGGCGCTGCTGCTCCGCCGGCATCGGGGGGCGGGAGCCTATGCCGCCGGGGCGGTCGTCTATCTGGCCAATTACATCCTGCTCAAGACCGTGGTCGATTTCCCTTTCCTGATCGATTACGAACGCGCCAACTACGCCGACCGTCTGCTGGAACTGGCGCTCATCCTGATGGCCGCTCCGGCCGCCTACGGGCTGGGACGGCTCCTGGAAGCGATCAAGAGCGGTTTTCCGGCCCGCCGCGCCGCCCTGGCGGTGCTGGTCTCCGCCCTGGCCGTCAGCTCGCTTTATCTGGCTTACCCGCGGCGCGACCAATACGAGAGCAGCCGCGGCTGGTCCACGAGCGCCGCCGACATCAAGGCCGTCCGGCTGATCGGGACGGACGCCGGCAGCCGCAGCTACGCCGTGCTGGCCAATCAATCGGTCTCGGCCGCGGCCATCCGCGAATACGGCTTCAAAAAATATTTCGATTCGACCGACCCGGCCCGCCCGGGCAAGCTGTTCTACTACCCGGTGCCGACCGGCGACGCCCTGTACTCGGCCTTTCTCGGAGCCAACGCCGCCTACGGGTCGCCGGCGAGCATCCGCCAGGCCATGGACCTGGTCGGGACCGACACCGTCTATTACGTGGTGACCAACTACTGGTGGCAGGCGCAGAAGATCATCGTCTCGTCCAAGCGCTACGCCGACCGCTGGTGGAACGTCGACGACCAGGATTTCGTCTTCAAGTACACGCGCGCCGGACTGGAGTCGAAATGAGCGGATCACAAAAAGAGACGGGCCAGGCCCGTCTTTTTCGTTCGCCGCGTCAGCCGGCGTAGGTCTTGAGCAGGCCCGTCATGTGGCGCTCGAGCGATCGTTCGGCGGCAGCGGCCGAGGCGGCCGCCGACAAGGCCGGCCAGTCCGGCAAAGCCGCAACCGCCCGGTCCAGGGCCGCGAGCAGGCCTTCGATGCTGCCGGGCTTGAAGAGAAAGCCGTTCCGGCCGTCGCTGACCAGTTCCGGTATGCCGCCGGCCGCGCTGGCCGCGACCGGCGTGCCCCGGCTGAAGCTTTCCAGGATGACCGTCGGCGCGTTCTCGATGACCAGCGAGGGCATGACCAGGAAGGCGGCGCGGTCGTAGGCCGCGGTCAGCTCCCGGCCGCCGAGTCGTCCCAGGCAGACGGCGTTCGGCGCCGCGGCCGCGCGCCCGCGGACCTCGGCCGCGAGCGAGCCGTCGCCGGCGATCTCCAGCCTGGAGCCGGCATTGCCCGGCCAGCGGCTCCAGGCCTCGATGAGGTCGAGGACGCCTTTGTGCCGTTCCAGCTGGCCGACGAACAGGAAAAGGGGCCGCGCCGGGGCCGGTCGGGCAGCTGGCGCGGCAGCGGGGGCCGGATTGGACAGGACCAGGCAATTGGACGACCTGAAAAAACCGAGCCGGCGATGCAGATCCATCAGGAACTTCGAAGGGAAGATGACCGCGGCGGGCGAACCCATCAGGCGCCTGGTCAGGGCGACGTAAGCCCGGCCGGCGATGCCGGAAGGCGGCAAGGCGCCGTCCGCGGGTATCAGGCCTGAGGGATGGATCAGCTGGACGTCGTGCACCGTGTGCACGTGCCTGAAGCCGAGGCGCCGCAGCATTCCCGGGATCATGGATCCCAGGCCCATCAGGTTATGGGTGTGGACGACGTCGGGCCTCTCGGCCTCCAGTATCCGCCGCAGCCTGGCGGCGCTGCGAAAATTGAACAGGTCAACGAGATGCCAGACGAAGCGGGCAGCGAAAGAATGCCTGGCCGCGTCGGAATAGAAGAAGACGTTCGGCGGATGATAGCGGACGACCTTAGGCCCCGCGGCTTCGGCGGCGTCGGTACCCGCCCCGTCCGATGACGAGACGACCGTGGCCGGCCAGCCGCGCCGGACCGCTTCGGCGGCCTCGACGGCCACGATCCGCTCGGCGCCGCCGCGGGCGTTGCCGCCGTACAGGTTGGAGACGTAGCAGATCTTCATGGACGTGTCAGGGTTTCAGCAATTCGCTGACGATCTGGTCCAGACGGCGGGCCCTGACCGCGTCGTCGTACTCCTCGACGGCCATGCGCCGCGCGGCCGAACCCAGGCGCTGGCGCAGGGCGTCATCGCCCAGGAGGTCGCTGAGCCGCGCCGCCAGTCCCGAGACGCTTCCCGGCGGCGCCAGCAGGCCGGTCTCGTCCTGCCGGACGATGGTGCGCACGCCCGGCAGGTCCGTGGCCGCGACCGGCAGGCCGCTGGCCAGGGCCTCAAGGGCGGCGATGCCGAAAGCCTCGGACCGGTCGACCGAGGGAAAAGCGAAGACGTCGCCCAGGCGGTAATAATCGGGCAGGTCGGCGTCGCTCGCGGCGCCGGCGAAGATGACCCGGCCGGCCAGGCCGAGCCTGTCGTCCAGGGCTTCATACCCGGGGCGCAGACCCCCGTCCCCCACGATCACGACCTTGACGCCCTTAAGCGCCCTGGTCGCCAGGGCCTGAAGCAGCACCGGCACCCCTTTGAAATAATGCGCCTGGTCCAGGCCGCCGACAAAGACAACGACGCGGTCGGCCAGGTCCAGCCCATGCCGGTCGAGGAGCCTCGGCGGCTTGCCGCCGGGCGAGAAGCGTCCGGTGTCGACCGATGGCGGCAGTTCCCGGAACAGCGACTGGCGTCCAGGAAAGACCGGCGACAGGTTG
>JBAIXY010000103.1:0-6424 GCA_037916205.1 Vicinamibacterales bacterium
CGCCGGCCGCACTGGCGTCAACCCGCAGAATCCCAGCCAGAAGATCCAGATCCCCCCGGTCGTCGTTCCGAAGTTCAAGGCCGGCAAGGCCCTGAAGGATTCGCTCAAGGGCAAGAAGTAAAGTTCCCCCGACATTCGAAAAGGACGGCCGCGCCAGAGGCCGTCCTTTTTTGTTTTCTTGAGGCCCGTATCAGGGCGGGCTTCTCAGGGTCCGGCTGTTCGGACGCGCACTCGATGGTTTGTCCTGCAATTTCCATCGCACCTGTCTCGAATCACGCCAGGAAAGCGTCCTCTCAGCCGGACCCTTCGCGCCCGCTCCCCTTCAGCGAATTAAGTTTGGACTGCACTCGGGACACGAGCGCGTCGCTAGGCGACGCGTGCCCTCGCGTAAGGACGGAGGAAGTCTTTTCGCAAAGTGCGCTGGCGCGCCTTCCGTCCAAATTTAACGGATCGTCCGCCAGGACACCTTGCGAAACAACTCCGATGGACATTTCGCTCGGCCAGTCGTCGCTAAGCGACGCCCTCGCAGGCCGAGCGCAGACCTTTGTAAGTTGACCAGAGCCCTTCGCGGGCCGCGAGGGGTTCGGTTCGGAGGACGCTCCCTGTGGTGCTAAAAGGGTTGCGGCCGGAAGATCCGATCGCAACCATAGGACGCGCGTCCGACGAAACGAACCTCGAGGAGGCCCGCAAAAAAAGAGCCCCTTCCGGGGCTCTTTTGTATTTCGCGTTTACGCCGCCAGGAATTTCTTGACCTCGGCGACCGCGTCCTTGAGCGGCACCACCCTGGGCTCGCCGCCGGCGCGCTCTTTCCACTCGGTCCCGCCGGCCGCCAGCGACTTCTCCGAGACCACCAGCCTGAGCGGCAATCCGATGAGGTCGGCGTCGGCGAATTTCTCCCCCGCCCGGGCGTCCTCTCGGTCGTCGTAGAGCGGTTCGATGCCCGCCGCCTCCAATTCCCCGGCCAGACGCTCCGCGGTCTCGCGGACCTTGGCCGTCACCGCCTCGTCCTTGGCCGTGAGCATCACCAGGTGCACTCCATACGGCGCCAGCGACTTCGGCCAGATGATCCCCTTATCGTCGTTGTGCAGCTCGACGACCGTGCCGACCACGCGCGACGGACCGATGCCGTAGCAGCCCATGATCACTTTCTTCTTGGTCCCGTCCGCGTCGGCGAAAGTCACGTCGAAAGCGTCGGTGAAGCGGGTCTTGAGCTGGAAGATGTTGCCGACCTCGATGGCCTTGCCCTCCTTCATTTCGCCGCCGCACTTCGGGCATTTGTCGCCGGCCTTGTACTCACTGATCTCGCGGTTCTGGGCGTACTTGCAGGAGCCGCAATAGAAGATGATGTCCTCGCCGTGGTCGGTCAGCACCTGGTACTCGTGCGAATACTTGGAGAAAGCGCCGCCCGAAGCCTCGACGATGAGGGCATTCAGGCCGCAGCGCCGGTAGACGTTCGAGTAGGCCTGCTTGGCCTTTTCGTAGAAGTCATCCAGGTCGGCCTGGTCCTTATGGAAGCTGTAAAGGTCCTTCATGCTGAACTCCCGGCCGCGCAGCAGGCCGGACTTGGCCCGGGGCTCGTTGCGGAACTTGTCCTGGATCTGGTAGACGGCGAAAGGCAGGTCCTTGTAGGAGCGGATGAACTTCTTGGCCAGGGGCGTGACGATCTCCTCGTGGGTCCAGCCCAGGCCCAGGTCCTTGTCGCCGCGGCCCTTGAACTGGAACATCACCTCGGGCCCGGGGTCGGTCCAGCGTCCGGTCTGCTCCCAGGGTTCTTTGGGCAGGAGCGCCGGCATCAGGATCTCCTGGCTGCCGATGGCGTTCATCTCCTCGCGGACGATGTCCTTGACCTTGCCGAAGACCCTGAGGCCGAGCGGCAGGTAGGTGTAGACGCCGGCCATCAGCTGGTCGACGAAGCCGCCCTGGACCAGAAGCCGGGCGTTGGTCGAATCCGCGTCGTGCGGAGCGGTCTTGCTGGTTTTACCGAAGAGTTTGGAATAGCGCATAACAGAAAGAAGAATAGCCTATCCGGCCGGTTCGGTAAAGAAGCCGGCCGCCGGCCTGTGGCCAGCCTTCCGGAAATATAATAAGATGTGGGGAGTTCCGGACGGAGTACCGGAGCACCTGAATGAACCTATGTTTTTCTTCAAGAAAAGCGACAAGGCCGCCCAGGCGGAAAAACAGATATCCATCGCCGCCGCCGCGGCCATCCTGATCTCGGTCGTCGCCCTGGCGGTCGCCATCGGCACGGCCCGCTGGTCCTGGTACATCATCGACGAACAGGTCCGGCTGCGCCAGGACTACATGGAGCTAAAAAGCGACATGGACCAGGTCAATACCCAGTACGAGTTCTGGCTGAAACAGCTGCAGAATGAACGCCGGGCTTACCTTGACCAGCAGCAGCCGCAGTAGACGAACGAAACGCCAAAAAACCCCGCGGCGGACCGCGGGGTTTTCGTTTATTGGATCTCGGCTTAGCGCGTGACCTTGACGTCAGCCGACTGCTCCTGCTCGCAGGCGCCGATGGTGATGCGGCTGTTGGCCGAGGGCTGCAGCAGGTAATAGCCGGTGTTGGTCGCGGTGTAAGTGGTGCCGGCGATCGGATCGATCGGCACGTCGGCCAGGTAGGTCGGCACGATGCCGACGGTCGTTGCGCCGACGTTCACGTAGCAGGTGGCCGCGCCGGTCAGGTTCAGGGCGTGGGCCGTGCAGGTCGGCGGCGTGCCGCCGTTGCAGAGCGGCGTATTGCCGGCGGTGTCGGCGGGAATGTTGATGATGAGCTGGGCGGTGGCCGCGTTGACGACCGGGTAATTGGCCGATCCGGTGAAATACGACCGGCTGTCCACCTGCTTGGTCAGGATGGCGTTGAGGATGCCGTTGACCTCGGACCAGCGCTTGGCGTTCCGGGCGTCCTGGATGCGCTTGACCGGGTCCACGGCCACGAGGACCGCGGCGGCGATGAAGCCGATGATCGACAGGACGATGAGTAATTCGATGAGGGTGAAACCCTTCTGCGAGTTATTCCGCATAAGACAGCCTGAAAGTTAATGTCACGCCCCTGTTCTGTGTTTTTCATTATAGCACCGTTCAGGTCAATAAAAAAGCTCCGTGCCGCGCGCGGAGCTTTTGAACGTTCAGTCGGATTTTAGCGTTTGACCGAGATCGTCGTGCCGGTGCCGTCAGGATAGCAGGCGCCGATCTCGATGCGGTTGCCGGTCGTCCGGTGGATGTAATAACCGCTGTTGGTCGTGCCCAGAGCCAGGGAGCCGGCCGTCGGCACGGTGCCGGAGCCGAGCGGATCGATCGGCAGTTCGGCCAGATAGTCCGGAACGACGTTGGAAAGGTTGGCTACGCAGTTCTTGTTGGCGCCGGCGATGTCCAGCGTGACCGCGGGGCAGGCCGGTCGCGTGGCCGCGATGTTGCAGACGATGACGCCGTCGTCGCTCACGATGACCTGGGAATTGGTGGGGTCAGTGATGATGGGGGCGGAGACCGCGCCGTTATACAGGGCCCGGTCATCGACCTGTTTGGTCAGGATGGAGTTCAGGATGCCGTTGACCTCGGCCCAGCGCTTGGCGTTCCGGGCGTCCTGGATGCGTTTGACCGGGTCCACGGCCACGAGGATGGCGGCGGCCAGGAAACCGATGATGCCGATGATGATGAGGAGTTCGATCAGGGTGAAACCCTTGGCCTCAGTGCGCCTGTTTCGGTGCATAAAAAAATGGGAGAAATAAGCCTAAACGCCCTTATCCGGGCTTCATTGTTTCCATTATAGCAATTCCCGCCTTAACCAAAAAGACCCCCAGCGGGGGTCTTTGGGCTTTGAACTTAACGCTTGACCCTGATGGTCGCGTTCTGGTCCGGATAACAGGCCCCGACCTCGAGCCGGTTGCCGTTGGTCCGGTGGATGTAATAGCCGGTGTTCTGGTCGCCGATGGGCAGGTCGCCCGTGGTCACGCAGGCGGCGGTGCCGCCGGTGGCGCAGGGCGTGATCGCGGCGCTGCCGAGCGGGTCCAGCGGGATCTCGGCGATGTAGTTCGGCACGAGCGTGGCGGCGGTCTGCGTGGCGGCCGACAGGTCGGCGACGCAGGCGGTGTTGGCGGCGCTCGTGTCCAGTTTCTGGTCGCAGCCCGGGCGGCTGCCCGTCAGGTTGCAGACGACGCCGGCCGAATCGCGGACGATGACCTGGGCGTTGCCGTCGCCGGCCGCCGTGGTGTCGGTGATGATGTCGGCGGTGTCCTCGCCGTCGTAGATGGCACGGTCGTCCGTCTGCTTGGTCAGGACCGCGTTGAGGATGGCGTTGACCTCGGACCAGCGCTTGGCGTTCCGGGCGTCCTGGATCCGTTTGACCGGGTCGACGGCCACCAGGATGGCGGCGGCCAGAAAGCCGATGATGCCGATGACGATCAGGAGTTCGATCAGGGTGAAGCCCCTGCCGCGCAAGCAGGATCTGCGCATATTTTCTTTGCTTGGGGGCTAACGCCCTCGTTAAACGGAATTAAACTCCGGCCCGATGCCGTTCGTTCATTGCTCGAGCAGGCAGGCTTTGCCCATGAAGAAAAGCCACGGCAGAAGAATGAGAGCGGCGACGACGGCGCCGGCGGCGAAGCCGCTGAGCGCGGTGGCGATGGAGTGGCCGAGCCGGTGCCGGAAATAGTCCGGCTGGCAATAGCCGGGGCCGCAGACGAATTCCTTGCCGATGAAGCCCATCTTCGCGGGACCGTTCTGGGGCTGGCCGGCGCTGGGTTGATTATCCATACTTTTGCCTGAAGAATTATATCTCGTTAATTATCTTCTTCACAGTTTTTGGAGCGGCGCCTCGATCCTGACCTCGGCCAGGCCGTCGGTGGGATAGGCCTGGACGTAGTATTGCGGCTCGCCGAGGGAGTAAGCGCCTTTCTGGTCGGCCGGCAGGGTCTCGCTCATCTTGTCCTGCAAGAGCGCCAGCACGTCCTTGGACGGGATCAGCATGGCGCGGAAGCGCATCGACAGCTTCATGACGAAGGTCGCGGCGGCGGCCCCGGCCTTGGGCGCGGTCCGCGACAGTTCCGTCGAGGTCACGAGTTCCGGCAGCAGCACCTCGCCCGCAGCGGCCATGGCCTTGAGGTTGCTCTCGCTTTCGGCGCCGAGCTTGTCCAGAAGCGACGCCTTGGCCTGGTCCAGGTCGGCCTGGGAAACGGCCTTGGCCGTGCCGGCTCCGCCGGTCATGGCCGCCGCGCTCTTGCCGTAGATCTTGGCCTGAAGATCGGCGGGCAGGCCGGGGATGGTGAAGTCGCTCGGCCCGATATCTCCCTGGGCGCCGGGCTGATCGGCCGCGACGTTGGCGTCGACCGAGCCGTTGGCCGGAATGGGCGTGGCGGTCTTCAGGCGGAACAGGATGCCGTCCTTGGTCAGGAAACGGGTCGTGGCCACGAAAGTGTAGGCCTTGGAGGTGGTGTTGATGATGGTGATGACGCCGCTGGACCGGCCGCCGGCGGTCTGGACGGAACCCGACGCTTTGAAGGTGTCCTGTGCGACCACGTCGGTCTCGACGATCCTGGCGACGACGAACGGCCCGACGGCGCCCGGCTGCTGGGCCGCGCCCAGTTTGACGACCAGGCTGACCGATTCGAAAGCTGCCGCCGGAGGCTTGACGGCGGCGGGCTGCTGCCCGGCCGGCGCCGCGGCGGGTTTCGGAGCGAACCTGGACCAGAGGCCGCTAGTAGCCGGACCGTTCTTCTGGATGAACATGAAAATGCCCACCGCTGCCACCAGGAGCAGGACGACGACCAGCGCCAGCAGCTTGCCGACGGAAGGACGGGGCGATGACTTGGTCGCGGCGGGGGCCGCTTTGGGCTCCGGCGGCGGCGGAGCGGCCTGCTTGCCGCGGTTCAGGATCGACTCGATCGACAGATGCTTGTGGCCCGGCTCCTCGGCGGCCGGCTCGGCCGGTTCAGGGGCCGGCGGCGCCGGCTCCTCCTCTTCGCCCTCGATGTGGGCGACGGATCCCAGAAGTTCCCCGATGTTGCCGCCGTAGTCAGGCTCGTTGGCGTCGGCCGGAGCGGCCGCTTCCGGTTCGGCGGGGGCGGCGTATGACGGCACTGCCGGCGCCGCGGCCGGCGCTTCGACCGGCATTTCCGCCGGCTCGACCGGGGCCGGGGTCTTCTTCCTGGGATGAATTTTTTTTGCTCTGGTCACCATATTTTTTGCGCATTTTGATTATCGATTCGAGGAACCCGCGCTTGGGGCCGGCGTTCTTGGCTCGTCCGGCCGGCCCGGCGGCCGCTTCTCCGGCCGCGGCCTCTTCCGGTCCCGGCGGCGCCGTCGCGACCGGCCTCACCGGCTCATCGAACGGCGGCTTGGCGGGCGGTCCGGCTGGCGCCTCGCCTCGCTTCCAGAGATCCAGCTTGATGGGCTTGCTCATCATCGTCACGATCTCCGAAGCCGC
>JBAIXY010000104.1:0-11092 GCA_037916205.1 Vicinamibacterales bacterium
TAGGCCGGCCGCAGGTAATAGCCGCGCAGGGCCTGGCGGCGCAGTTCGCGCACTTTCCTGTCGGAGAGGTACAGCGTGCGCACCGGCGAGGTCATGACGTCGCTGCCCTGGAGCCGCTCCGGCTCGAACAGCCCGAACTCCCGCGCCACGTCGTAGAATTCCGTGCCCGGAAAGGGATAGGCGGTGTGGAACTCGACGAAATCCGTGCCGACCCGTTTGGCGAAGTCGACCGTCTCGGCCACCGTACGCTCGTCGTCCCAGGGGAAGCCGATCATGTAGAAGCCGTAGGTCTTGATGCCGTGCCGCCGGCATATGGCCGCGGCCTGCACGGCCTGGTCCTTGGTGATGCCCTTGCGGATCCGCTTCAGGATCTCGGCGCTGCCGCTCTCGATGCCCAGGCCGAGCATCCAGCAGCCGGCGGCCTTCATCTTCGCCAGCATCCCTTCGTCGAGCGTGTTCACCCGGCTGTTGGTCACCCAGTTGATCTTCAGGCCGGAGGCGATGATCCGGTCGCAAAGCTCGATGACCCAGGGCCGCCGCCAGGTGAAGGTGTCGGCGCGGAAATAAAAGTTGCTGATGCCGTGGTCCCCGACGCAGGAACGGAGTTCGCGGACGATGCTTTCGGGCGAGCGCTGGCAGATGGCCCGGCCGCTGACCACCTTGACCAGGCAGAAGACGCAGTCGTTGGGGCAGCCGCGGCTGGCCAGGATGGTCGCCTGCGGCTCGCCGGTGTCCGGACGCACGTAGAGCCGGTTGTTGAGCAGGCGGCGGTCCGGCAGCGGCAGCCAATCCAGGTCGGCGATCGGCGCCCTGGGCCCGTTCTGGACGATCTCGCTCCCCCGCCGCCAGGTTATGCCCTCGATCGCCGCGAGTTCGCGGCCCTCGGCCAGTTCGGCGATCGCCTTCTCGGATTCCTGGCGCACGGCGGCGTCGAGCGCGGGGCAGGCCCGCATGACCGGCAGGTCGGCGACGGCGAGATGCGCGCCTTTGGCCACGGTCAGGACGCCGGGCAGCGCCCGCTTGGCCTGTTCCAGGCAGGCCAGGTCGCGATCAAGCGTCGGCGTGGTGATGCTGGCGACGATCAGGTCGGGCCGCCAATCGGCCAGGTCCGCGGCGTAACTGTCGGGACCCAGCCCTTCGGCCGGATAATCGCGGAGCAGGCAGTCATAGCCGCGCTCCTCGAGGATGGTGGCGTAATACAGCAGGTCCATCGGCGCCCGCAGGGCGGACGAGATGGCGTCGGCCGGCACCTGGCAGCGGTCGTCGCGGATGTACTTACCGGTCGGCGGGTTGATCAGCAGGGCTTTTTTGGGCATGGCGGACGGAGATGACGAAATGGCTGAAAGGATACCAGCGGGGCGGCGAGGCCGCGGGGGCGACCTCGACGTCGCGGCCGGCCAGCAGCCGGAGCCAATCCGCGGGACTGCGGAAAGCGAGCGGCGTCGGCATGCCGCGCCGGTGGGCCAGATTGATCAGCTTGTCGAAAACGGAGATGAGCGGGCCGGGTCCGACCTCGAAGGCCAGGACCAGGTCGGCGGCCTCGAGAGCCCTGTCGATCGCCTGGCGCTGGTCGGTCATGTGATGCAGGGCGTCGTTGAAAAGCACGGCGTCGAAGCGGCGCCCGGCAGGCGGCGGGGGAAATTCGCCCCGCGGCCCGAGGGGCGCGAAACGGATGTCTGCCCGGCGGCAGTCGACCAGGTCGGTGCCGATCAGGTCCAGGCCGAAACGGTCGGCCAGCACTTTGGACACGACGCCGTCGCCGCAGCCCACGTCCAGAACGCGGCTGCCGCGCGGCAGGCGGCCGGCGTAGGAACTGGCGATCAGTTCGGCCCTGATCCGGGTGGTCCACATACTCCGATAGTATAGACAAAAAAACCGGTTTCGGGGCAAGCGCCGCCGGCGGTCTTCAGCGCCTGGCGTACAGCAGGAGCTGGGTCGTCTGCTGACCGCCGTCCGAGGGCGGGAACTCCCAGATCTTTTCCAGGGTGAGATGCCCGTCCAGCCAGCGGCGTTTGAGGCCGCCAGGGTCCTGGATCGAGGTCCTCTGCGGAAAGTAATCGACCGTCCAGACGCGGTCGGCGCCGGCGGTCAGCCGTTCCAGCGTCGGCAGGTCGGCGGCCGACATCAGGTCGTAATCGAAGAGACGGAAACGTTCGTAGATGTCAGTGACGCTGCGACCGCGATCGGGGAAAAAGACGGCTGTCCGGGCGCTGCCGTGATAGTAGCGACGGAACAGGATGTCGGTGAAATGGTCCATTAGCAGCAGGTCGCCGGGCCGCTCTTCGGCGGCGAGGGCCGAAGCGAAGGATGGCGCATAGTACTTGAAGGCCAGGGCCGGCGTGACCGACCAGGACCCGACGACCGGCGCCGCCATGATCAGGACGGCCGCGGCGGCGGCGAGGAGCAGGCGGCGGACCGGCAGTTCGGCCAAAGCCGAAGCGGCCAGTACCAGCGCCGGGATGATATAGATCAGGTAGTAACGGGGGTCGTAGACCAGACCGAAGAGCGGAAAAAAGACCGCCGCCCCGAAGACCATGAGCCCGAGCAGCCGGACGCGGTCGTCGCGGCGGCGACGGTAGACGACGTAGCCGAGGCCGGCGGCCGCGGCGGCTCCGAGCAGGAGCGAAAGGGCCGCGACTATCAGCGAGCCGGAATAGTAGCTTCGCTCGCCGAAGAACAGCGCGGCGAAGAACGAGAGGAGCGCGCCGGCGCCGCCGTGGCCGAAAGCGCGGCTGAAGAACGAAGATCCGCCCGGCTGCATGAAGAAATCGTTCCAGCGCCTGAATATCAGCAGCATCGGCAGGCAGGCCGCCGTCCCGGCGGCCAGGCAGTAGATCCAGGTCCGGACCGCGCGGAATCGGCCGGCGCGCCAGCGCTCGGCCAGGAAAATGTTCTCGAGCAGCAGAAAGACCCCGAAGGTCACGTGGCCGTACAACCCCAGCACCGAAACGGCGATCCAGGCGGCGCCGCTCCATCCGTCCTGCTTTTCCAGGAAGCGCCAGAGGGCAAGGAGCGACAGCGCGGCCAGGCAGGTCAGCAGGCTGTAGACCCGGATCTCCGTGGCGAACTTGACGTGCAGCGGCGCCAGGGCCAGGAGCCCGGCGGCCAGGAGCCCGGCGCGCCCGCCGAAAAGACGTCGTCCGAGACGATAGGCGAGATAGACGCCGAGCAGGCTGAAGACGAAGGACATGGCGGCCAGCGCCGCGGTCGAACCGCCGAAGACCTTCGTCCAGAGCGACAAGAGGGCCACGAACAGGCCCGGCGTGCTGTCATAGCCGGAAAGCCGGATCGCGTCGACGAGCCCGCGCGAGGCGAAAAATACGGAGTAGGCCTCGTCGTACCAGAGGATCTTGGGCGAGGCCAGTCCGCCGATCGAGGTCCAGAACATCGGCAGGCGGACCGCGGCGGCGGCAAGAAAGATCCCGGCCAGCAGGGCCGGGTCGGCGTTCGGGGATCGGTGAGCGGCCGAAGCCATAGTGCGCGGCGCGGCGCGTCCGCCGGAGCGGCGGCGCGGGCGCGTTCAGCCGGGAAATTCGATCTTATCCATGGCCCGGGGAGCGGCGATCCAGTAGAGGATGATCACGCCCCAGGAAACGATCAGGATGCCGAAAATGGACAGCCGGTCGATCTGTCCGGCGAGCAGGTAGACCAGGGTGAAGCGGCGAACATAACCGGCGATGATCCAGATGTAGGCCAGTCCGATGGCCGCGGCGGCTAGCCCCGCCGGCGAGGTCGAGAGCGTGTCCGGATCGCGGTCCCGGAAGTTCGGGAAAATGCTGCCCTGGCCGAGGGTCACGGCCGTGAGCGCGACCGCCGCGCTCAGCGCCGCGTAGACGAAGAAGATCGCCAGCCAGACCGGCAGTCCGAAAAGCAGCGCCGTGACGACGGCCGCCAGGGTGATCGGCAGGCCGACGACCGCGGACCAGAAAAAGAATTTCCAGGAGAAGAACTCGTGGATGTGGACCGGGCTGGACCAGAGCACCCAGGCGCTCTTGCCTTCGAGCGACAGCGAAGGGAAGGCGAAGCGCATGCCGATGGTCAGGGCGAAGTAAGCGATGGCGGCGAAAGCGAAAGCCACGACCGCGGCGTAAAGCTCTGTCCGTCCGAAGGCCTCCAGCACGGCGATCGCCCGGGCGGCCAGAATGTAGAGGAACATGAGCATCAGCAGGAATCCGGCCCGCGACAGGTCCTCGGCGTTGCGGAGCAGCGTCAGCCAGTCCTTCTCGAAAAGGAAACCGTAGCGCCAGCGGAATAGTCTCGGGAACGGCCGGCGCGCGACGCGGGACGGCGCGTCCTCCGGCCGGGCCAGGAAGCCGCCTTCCTCGTGGATCCGCCAGACCGGCAGGAAATAACGCCGCGCGGCCTCGAGCAGGATGAGGGCGGCGACGGCGACCAGCGCCGCGGTCCAGAATATCAGGTCAACGACCGGGCGTCCGGACGGGCTGCCCGGCAGCACCAGCGACACCGCCCCGGCGAAAGGATGGCTGGGCAGCCAGCGGAACATGGCCGAGAGCCGCTCGCCGGCGGCGGCGGAAGCTTCGGCGGTGGTCACGTAAAAGAGATTGAACAGCGACCGGGGAATGATGTGGTGCACCAGGCTGGCCAGGAGCGCCAGGAAAAAGACCGCCTCGATGAACCAAAGCAGGCTGCGGCCGATGAACTTGGCCAGCCAGGCCGCCAGGAAAGACAGCAGGCCTCCGGTCACGGCAATGAAGAAGACGAAGAGCAGGAGGACGATGAGGCAGAACAGGTAGTAAGCGGCGGAAGCGCCGGTGGCCACGCCCAGGGCCAGGATGGCCGGCAGGCCGAGGAAGATCACCGGCCAGGCCGCCAGAAGCGCGGCCCCGGCGAACCGGTAGACGAAGACGGCCAGCGGCTCGACCGGCATCGCGGCCAGGAACCTGACCTCATCCGACCGGAAAATGTGATTGACGGATGACACCACGAAGCTCGTCGCGCCGAGCAGGAAGATCAGCGCGAAGGAGCTCTCGAGCACGTAGCGGGCGATCAGCGCCCCGACCAGCGGCTCGGTCAGCAGGTAAGTGAAAGAGGCCACGAAGAACATGAACGCGCCCGCGAAGATGCCCGCGCCGATGACAACGAAGACGGCCGCCACCACGGCGGTCGCCCAGCTGACGTCGCGGAAAGCCTTCCTGACGACGAGCCGCTGATTGGCGAATAAGAGGGCCAGCGACCCGAACATATCAGGCCGTCAATTTCAGATAATCGTCCTCGAGACCGCCGCCCGGCAGTCCGGCCTTGGCCCCGAGTTCCGCCACCGTCCCCTCTTCGATCAGCCGGCCGTCCTTGAGGATGCCGATCCGGGCGCACAGTTCCTGGGCGATGGGCATGGTGTGGGTGGAGAGCAGCGCCGCTCCGCCGGCCGCCGCGAATTCGCGGAACAGCTCCTTGGTGACCCGGGCGCTGGCCGGATCGAGCCCGACCATCGGCTCGTCGATGAGGAGGAGCGCCGGCTCGTGCAGCAGCGCGGCCATGATCGAGAACTTCTGCTTGTTGCCGCGCGAGTATTGTCCGAAGTATCCGGCCGACGTCTTCTCCAGGCCGTAGCGGGCGATCAGTTCGTCGGCGCGCCGGTCGCGGCGGGCGCGATCCATGCCGAACAGCTGGCCGACGAACTCCAGGAACTCCCGGCCGGTCAGCCGGTCGTAGGCCGCCGGATCGTCCGGCACGTAACCGATCAGCCGCTTGGCCTTGGTCGGAGACCTGACCGCGTCGACGCCGCCGACCTTGATCGTGCCCTTGGTCGGCCGGTACAGACCGACGATCATCTTGATGGTCGTCGTCTTGCCGGAACCGTTCGGTCCGATCAGGCCGTAGATCTCGCCGGGTTCGATGGCGAGCGACAGATCGTCGACCGCGGCCAAACGACCGAACTTTTTTTGGACGGATCTCAGCTCCAGGGTCGGTTTCGGCATAGGTTATCATTATAGCACATTTTTGGGCCGGTTGGGAATGTCAATAAATGGCTAACTGTTGATAAAAAACTTGACAGATGTCATTGACGACATACACTGAAGACAGGAGGACCCGAACATGGGCAAAATGTACAAAATCGCACTGGCGATCCTGTACATGGCGCAGATCATCGTACTGGTCAGGGAGCCGGCGGCCCACCTTTACAAGACCGTGATCGAGAAGGAGGAACCGGAAAGGGCGGCCGCGCCGGTGATCGTCGATCTGCGGCAGGTACTGAAGCAGACCTTCCGGGCCTTCGGGCTGGGACAATGCCTGGCAGCCGCTCCCCTGTCCAAACCGGATGACCTGACGGTGCACGCGGACCGGGAAGCGCACCAGCACACGCCCGAGGACAAGCAGGCCCTGGTCCGCCGCCTGCGGCGCCGCTACCACTACCGTAACCTGGTCCTTAACCTGTTCCCGCTGATCAAGAAGAAAGCCTGTCCGGTGTCAGAACCGGCGCCGATCGCGGACATGGCCGCCGTCTGCCGCGCCGTCCTGTTCCCGCCCCACTGCGCCTGATCCCAATATCAAAAGGACCCCGTCACCGGGGTCCTTTTCGATACCGCGATCACTGTGCGGCCTTGATGCTCATCAACAGCGCGACCTTGGTCTCCCCGTTATCCGTGCTGACCGTGAGGGTGGCCTCGTCCTTGCTGCCATCCGGCTGCGGGTTCCTGGAATAGCTCAGGGCCTGCGTCCCGTTGTAGTCCATTGCGGACTCCTGCGTCCAACCGGCGCCCGTCATGGCCGACTTATAATAAGAAGCGACCTCCTCGACCGACTTCGGACTGCCCCAGCTGACGGTGAAGGTGGTCCTTCCATCGGCCGTGACGTAGAACGTGGACTCCAGTTTGAGGCCGTCCATCACCGGGAAATCGGACGGGAAACTCTTCGGCAGGCTCGTGGCCTGCTCGCCGCTCGCGCCGCCGATCTCGCCGCTCGCGCCGTTGACGTCGCGATAGGTGATCGTGCCGCTGTCGCCGTTGACGTTGTAGCTGACCTGCGCGCCGTCCTTGCCCTTGAAACTGAACGACCCGGTCTTATCGTCTATCTTCACGCCGGTCCCCGCCTCGATGGCCTTCTTCATGCCGAAGCCGACCAGCCTGCCCATGACCATCTGGCCGACCCAGCCCAGGACGGCCACGCCGAGGACGACGGCGACGATGACGACCAGCGTCTTGTTGCCGCCGGACTTGGGCTGCGGCGCCCCGGCCGGCTGCGGTTCCGCCGGCGCGCCCTGAGGATTTATGTCCATAAACGTTCCCGTTAGCGCCCGCCGCGGACGCACGCCGTCCGGCCGGGCCTGGATTGATTATGCGGCGGTAATTATAGCATCCGCGGCCGCCAAATAAAAAAGGAGGCAGCAGCGCTGTCTCCCGGGACGGATCCCGTCAGTTCAGGTCCGGATGATCCGCCAGTTCCCCGCCGACGGCGGCCAGGACGTCCTTGATCACCCGGAGCTGGGTGTTCAGGGCCCGCAGCGTCGTGACCGGCTGAGTGGCGATCATCGGCTTGCCGGCCTGCAGGGCGTTGGCCAGGATGCGCAGCCGCTCGGCCTCGACGGAACGCGGCCGGCCGCAGGCGGCCAGAGCATCGAGCCGGTCGAGAGCGACCTGGCGCAGTTCGACGGCCAGTTCGTGGACGCCGTCGACGGCCTGGCGCATGCGCCCGATCAGGGCGACCACGTCGCAGTCGCAGTAGTCGAGGATGGCCGCGGCCGACCTCAGGGCAAGCCTGGCGTCGCGCTCGTACGTCTCGGCCATGGCCGTTTCGGCCGATGCCGTCTTTCGCGCCAGCGCGATCATCCGGTTGGCCTGGCAGACCAGCCGCCAGGCCTTGTTCCGGGCCTCGCCGACCGACTGGCAGGTCCACTCGGCGGTGAAAGGCCGTTCGGGCTTCAGGCGCTTCCGCAGCGCGGCGGCCTGACCCTCGTCCTCGCTGAGCCGCAACCCGAGGGCCGCGAGGGATCGGCGCCTGGCGCGCGCCAGACACAGGCCGTAGCCGATAGAACAGCCGATGGCCGCGAAGACCGCGAGCATGATGATATCGGACATGGCCGACCTCCTTCATCTGCCGGTTGAAAGAACTTGATACCAGATAGTGCGCTTTTTCCGGCGCTTTTGTCAACGCGCGGCCCGCTCCGAAAACGGGCGCCCGCAGGCGCCCGTCGGTCATTTCAGTTCAGGACGATCAGCTCCCAAGGGAAGCCGTCGCGTCCGAAGTGGCCGTAGGCCGCCGTCTGCCGGTAGATCGGCCGGCGCAGCCCCAGCCGCTCGATGATCGCCCGCGGCCGGAAGTCGAAGTTCTCGCGCAGGTAGCCGGACAGGTCCTTGCCCTCGCCGGAAACGGCCTTGAGCATCACCGGCTCTTCCTTGCCGATGACGTAGGCCACGGAGACCAGGCAGTTCCTGGCCAGGCCGTTGGCCACGATGTTCTTGGCGGCGAAGCGGGCCATGTGGGCGCCGGAGCGGTCCACCTTGGTCGGGTCCTTGCCGGAGAACGCTCCCCCGCCGTGCGGGATGAGACCGCCGTAGGTGTCGACCATGATCTTCCGTCCGGTCAGTCCGGTGTCGGCCTTGAAGCCGCCGCTGACGAACGACCCGGTCGGGTTGACGAAGACGCGCGCCCGGTCGGCCTCGCCGATGTTCGGTTCTATCAGGTGCTTGAGCAGCAGGCGTCGCATGTCGATGGCGCTGACGTCCTCCTGGTGCTGGGCGGAGACCACGACCGCGGTGACCTTGCCTTTCTCGACGGTGACCTGGGTCTTGCCGTCGGGCCTGAGCCAGGACAGGGCCGGATCGTGGCGGCGCAGGTCGGCCAGGCCCCAGGCCAGCCGGTGCGCCAGGACCACGGGCAGCGGCAGGAATTCAGGCGTCTCGGCGGTGGCGTAGCCGTACATGATCCCCTGGTCGCCGGCGCCGCCGGTGTCCACGCCGCGGGCGATGTCCGGCGACTGCTCTTCGATGTTGGTGAAGACCTCGAGGTCGTCGTCGTAGCCGATCTCCTTGTAGACGCGATGGGCGACCTGGGCCGGATCGATCTCGGCGGTCGAGGTGACCTCGCCGCCGATCATCAGGGCGCCGTGCGAACCGAAGACCTCGACGGCAACGCGGCTCGCGGGGTCGCGGCTCAAATAGGCGTCAAGGATCGCATCGGCGATCTGATCGCAGACCTTGTCGGGATGCCCCTCGGTCACGGATTCGCAGGTCTTCATAGGCTTCAAGCCGGCCGGAAATAACCTCAAAACCGGCGTGAAATCACGAGAGCGCACCTTACCCCTTTCGGGCCGTTTTGGCAAGGCCGAACCGCGGCCGGACGGTCGAAAAATCCGTTGACAATGATTGGACAGGTGTTAAGGTTGGCGTGTGGCTCCATCCTTCGGGACGGGATCACCAAAACATGAAGGAAGTCCTTTGAAAAAGTACACAGTCCGCGAAGCCCCAAGGAGGCGCGTCATGACTACGAGTATCGAGCTCTCGTGCAGGGTCGGTCTGATGTCCCGGATCGACTATCCGAGCGACGGCTTCCGCAAGGGCCTGCTGGAATTGGCCGCGGAGGTCTTCCGTCGCGAGGACGTTCATTTCGTCATCCTGGCCGGCGGCATCGTCGATGCCCGCTACGTCAAGGAGAAGACGAAGAAGCTGAAGAAGCGCATCTCGGCGATCCGCAAGGAGATCAAGGATCTCGAGAAGCAGCAGCCGGACACGCCGAAGGCCGCCAAGGCCCGCGACGACAAGGTCGCGGCGCTGGAGGTCCAGGCCGAACGGTTCCAGGGCTACCTGGACGAGCTGTCTCCGGAGAAGATGGCCGAGCAGCTGGGCAAGCTCATGCCGGTCTTCAAGAACGGCAGGGGCGAGACCATCAAGCTCTACATGTTCCCCAGCCCGGCCTACGACGGCGAAGTCGGCAAGGCCGTGGCCGAGCTGCTCGCCGAGAAGTACCGCTCCGACGACATCCGCGCCTACTCGCGCGGCGGCGACCGCCTGCCGATCAAGCAGGCCCAGAAGAGCGTCGAGGTCCTCGTCCCGGACAAGAACGTCTGGATGAGGGGCGACTACTTCTCCACGCCGGTCGAGCGCGTCCTCAAGGACCGCCGCCGCCAGACGGCGACGAAGCTCCCCGACATGTACGTCGTCGGCTGCTTCGGTTCGACCATCACCAAGCCCATGGGCGAGGCGCCCCGGCCGTTCGTCACGGTCCCGGTGCTCCACCGCCTCCATGAGGTGAGGGTCAACGAGAACCAGATCGGCGTCCGCGTGATGACGGTCTCCCGCGACCGGCCCGAGCCGGTGACGCGGAACTACTCGTTCAAGGACCACGTCCAGGCGGAGCGCACGTACATCGAGCTGCCGAAGAAGCTGTCCCCGCGACAGGTCAAGCTGCTGGAGATCCTCAAGGATCACGGCAAGATGCCGGTCGGCCTCCTGGCCGACGAGTCCAAGCTGACCTGCGACACGGTCCGGACGGCGCTGCTGCCGCTCGTCAACCGCGACGGCAAGCGGCCGAAGAACTGGCCCGGACTCCGGTTCGACATGGAGTCCAAGCGGTTCGACTTCGACGGCTACTGGGTCCGCGAGAACCTGCGGTACCCGGTGCCGACCGAGGAGCGCAAGATCGACTCGATCTTCGCCTTCGGCTGCCTCCACGCCGGCTCGATCTACGCCGACTACCGGTACCTGCTGGACACGCTGCCTCGGGTCATCCTCGAGCGCAACGCGACCATCCTGGTGGGCGCCGGCGACTTCGTCGAGGGCATCAAGCACAGCTTGCTGCTCAAGGGCGAGGTCTACGGCGGCCTCAACGTGACGGCGCAGGAAACGCTGGCGGGCGAGATCATGGCCAAGGTCGTGATCGACGTCTTCCGCGAGCGCTTCCAGAAGGCGCTGGCCCAGATGCCGGGCAAGCCGGCTCCGGACCAGATCACCCGCCTGGTCGGCGATTCGCTGCTGACCGTGGTGATGATCCCGGGCAACCACGACCTGTGGGCGCTCGAGGCCGGCTTCTCGCCGCTCGTGGTCATGAAGATGACCCTGATCCGGCGGGTCTGCCAGGGCATCGCGGAGATGCTCAACGCCAAGGGCTACTGCCTGTCGTGTCTGGGCGGCCTGATCGA
>JBAIXY010000105.1:0-17636 GCA_037916205.1 Vicinamibacterales bacterium
TCTCCAAACCGCGAGAGGTCGTATACGCCGCGGCAGCCGCCTGTCTCGGCTCTTTGCTTCTTGCCCTGCCGGCCTCGGCGGCCGTCGACCTGGGCCTGGAGTACGCCACCGGGATGGGGCTCACGACGACCGACATCCGGACCACGGTGGCCAGGATCATCAGCTACTTCCTGGGCTTCCTGGGCATCGTGGCCGTCGTCATCATCCTGTACGCCGGCTTCCTCTGGATGACCGCCGCCGGCAACGAGGAGCAGGTGCTCAAGGCCAAGAAGACGCTGACCAGCGCCGTGATCGGCCTGGTCATCATCCTCTCGGCCTTCGCCATCACCCAGTTCATCATCCGGGCCATCACCGGCGAGGGCGCCGGTCCGGGCGCCGGCTGCTCCGGCCCCGGCTGCCACAGCGGCTGCGCCGGCTTCGACTGCCCCGGCGGCGGCGACGTCTTCATGGTCGACGGCGTCATGCCGGTCGGCGGCGCCATCGACTGGCCGAAGAACGCCAAGCTGGAGCTGCGCTTCAACGCCAACGTCGACTCGTCCACCGTCACCAACTCCACCGTCCAGGTGTTCCGCTGCAACAAGCGGTCCGAGACCGGCAAGGAGGATTTCGACGACACCCAGTGCGGCGCGACCCCGATCGCCGTCGCCTGGCAGATCACCGACAACCGCATCGTGGTCAACCCGACGGCTTCGCCGCAGGAGGGCGACAACACCGACAGCAAGACCTGGTTCGAGGGCTTCTACTGGTACAAGGTGGTCATGGCCGGCGACTACACCGGCGTGGGCGGCGGCACCTACATCAAGGACACGGACGCCCGCGACCTCTACTGCTATTCGGACTACGGCGGACTGACCGAGCCGCCCAAGCCGCAGGACACCACGGCCGAGGCCATGCGCCTCTGCACCCGGGCGGTCGTTTTCAGCAACAAGGTGGACCTGGCGCCGCCCGCGGTCGCGATCGCCGTGCCCCAGGACCAGTCCCACATCTGCGGCCTGGACAAGAAGATCCTGGCCAACGCCAACGACGATTTCGCCGCCAAGTCGGTCGAGCTGCAGCTGGTCTTCCCGGCCGGCGAGACGGGTCACACCCCGACCGAGCTCGGCGCCCTGAAGACCTCGCTCATGAACCGCGACGGCCAGGAGCTCCTGCCGGTCACGACCGACCTGAAGAGCATCGCCAACGACTTCATCTCCAAGGACCCGAACCAGGTCAACCCCTTCTTCGTCGAGAAGCTGGACACCCTGCTCCTGCCGAGCGAGCCCGGCCGCTCGCCCTTCATCAACATCCCGTCCCTGCTCAGCGGCATCACCGATTTCGCCAACCAGAAGATCATCCTGAGGGCCAAGGCCACCGACCTCGTCAACCACGTGAGCGACCCGGTCGAGGCGGTCTTCAAGGTCACGCCGGCGCACTGCTGCGACGGCATCAAGAACGACGACGAGGACGAGATCGACTGCGGCGCCAACTCCGTCTGCGGCAGCTGCGACGCCTGCTCGACGACCCTGGACTGCAACGATTCCCAGGTCTGCGTCGGCGGCCACTGCACCGACCTGCCGGTCATTGACTCGGTCAGCCAGGACACCGGCGCGGTCGGCCAGCTGATCACCTTCCACGGCTCCAACTTCGGCGTCGACGCCGGCAGCGTCATCTTCCCGCCGGCGCCCGGCATCGTGGCCGCGCCCTGCAAGGACGGGGCCTGGCAGCCGACCTCGGTGACCGTGCGCATCCCCGCCGGCGCCGCGACCGGCCCGATCAAGCTGCAGCGCGCCGACGGCCAGACCTACGACTCCGACCCGCTGGTCACCACGCCGCCGGTCGGCTGGAAGGACACCATCAAGGTCAGCGCCGGGGCGCCCAAGACCTCGCCGGCCATCTGCGCCCTCGAGCCCTACTCCGGCTACCGGGACGGCGCCTTCAAGATCTTCGGCGACAACTTCGGCACGGGCGCCAGCTCCTTCGCCAAGCTCGGCCTCACCGACACGAGCCCGACCAACTGGGCCGCCCAGGAGGTGGACACCCGCGTGCCCCGCCTGACCGAGGGCCAGTACAAGGCCCGCATCACGGTGGCGGGCGTCGCCACCCTCGAGGACCCGCTGTTCTCGATCCTGCCCGACCCGGGCGAGGAGACGCCCAAGATCATCTCCATCAATCCGCCCGAGGCCACGCCGGGCTCGCTCATCACCGTGATCGGCACCGGCTTCGGCCCGCCGAGCGGCACGGTCTTCTTCTCGCAGGGGGCCGACACCCAGCCGCACGACGCCCCGCCGGCGATCTGCGGCGAGTACTGGCACCGGAACTACATCGTCGTCCAGGTGCCCAAGGAGTTCGGCTGCCCCGGACCGGCGCCGTGCCGGCAGTTCGTGCCCACGCCCGGCCCGGACACCCAGGCCTTCAAGATCCAGGTCCGGGCCCAGAACGGCAACCGCAGCAACCTCAAGGACTTCACCGTCAAGCGCGGCGACCCCGGTCCGGGCATCTGCGCCATCGAGCCGGACAACGGCAAGCCGGGCATCAACGCCACGGTCAAGGGCGTCGGCCTGGGCGACAAGTCCCAGGTCGGGTCCGTCTACTCCATCCAGTTCTACAACGGCCTGGACGCCCAGGGCCAGGTCCAGACCATCGACGTGCCCGGCTGCGACAATCCGCTGGGCGGGCCGAACTGCTGGTCGGACAAGACGGTCATGACCCAGGTCCCGGGCGACCCCAACGTCAAGACCAGCTGGCCCCAGAGCGGACCGGTGACGGCCCTGGCCGCGGGCGTGCCCAGCACCAACGGCATCCCCTTCAAGGTGCAGGACTGCAACGAGGCCGGCGGCAACTCCGCCTGCGATGTCGGCAAGATCTGCTGCCCGAACGGCTCCTGCGAGGCCGACCAGTTCGACCAGAGCGGCAAGCTCGTCAACCGCGCCTGCACGCCCGCGGGGCGGGGCAGCGTCTACGGCTGGGTGTTCAGCACCGAGCTCCTGCCCGACCTGCCGGTGGTCCGCCTCTGCCCCTACTGCAAGTCCAATCCGCAGTGCCCCGAGCAGTCGCCCTCGCCCTACGCCGGCTCGGTCGACGCCTGCGTCAACGCCATCATCAGGCTGGAGTTCAACCGGGTGATGAGCTCGGCCTCCTTCAACGGCGGCTACAAGGTGGAGGAGTGCGGCACCGCCATCGAACCCAACTGTCAGGCGGCCGTCGACGTCACCTCCAAGTTCGACCGCGACCCCGCCGGCAGCCTCTTCAGCGGCGGCCCGGTCGGCGGCCCCGAGGGCTCGGTCTTCAGGCTCGTCCCCGACACCGTGAGCTACAACGGCGGACTGCTCGTCCAGAAGATGTGGTATCGCGTCACCCTCCTGGGCGACCACGTCACCGACGCCTCCGGCCGCCACCTCGACGGCGACTTCAACCGCACCGAGGGCGGCGACTACGTCTTCACCTTCCGGGTGCGCGACAGCGGCCAGGCCTGCCAGATCGCCGACGTCGCGGTCTCGCCGAACGGCTTCACGGTCGACCACCGGGGCTCGACCGGCGACTCCAACACCTGGTCGCCTCTCGCGCCGCCCGACGCCGAAGAGGGCGAACGCCACGGCTTCATCTCCGTGCCGCTCGCGGCCAACTGCAACGAGCTGGCCTGCGAGAACCCGACGAGCCAGGTCCCGTACTACGACATCAGCTGGACGGTCGCCGATCCCGTCACCATCCTGCTCCAGCCGGCGTCGTCGCTCGCCTTCGACCAGTGCGTCCAGCCGCTCACCGCCGAGAAGGAGACCGTGGTCGGCTCGCCGGTCAAGCTGACCGCCGTCATGACCTCCAAGCCGGTCCCCGGCCAGGCCCAGCAGCCCAAGTCCGGCTCGTCGGACATCCAGGTCAAGTTCGCCGACCCGCGGGTCACGGCCTACGGCCCGAAGTGCAGCGACGCCTGCATCGATTCCGAGGTCTGGTTCCGGTTCAACGTCCTGATGAACCACGCCTCGATCAGCGCCAACACCGTCGAGCTCCACCGCTGCCGGAACGCCACCTGCAATCCGCCGTACGAGACGGCGGGGCAGCCCGGGTTCGACACGCCCGCCGTGAACTGCGTCGACGCCGGCGGGATCACCGAGTGCGCGCTGAGCGTCACCGGCGGGAAACTCCTGCCGAATTCCTATTATATCGTCGACCTGAAAGGCCAGCCGGCCGAGGGCGAGACGCCGCTGACCGACCCCGATTTCATCTCGAGCGCGAGCGGCGTCCAGCTCAAGTTCCTGAACGCCGCGCCCTATTTCAACTGGACCTTCAGGACCAAGGACAGCCTGGTGCCCTGCGCCGTTAACCGCACCGAGATCAACCCGCCGGAGGCCGTGGTGCGCTACGTCGGCGACCGGGCGGCCCTGAGCGTCGTCCCGTACGGCGCGCCCGACGACTGCGACCCCCGCGGCCAGCGCCTGAGCGCGAGCGGCCGCGACTGGCAGTGGTCGGTCGGCGACGCGCCCAGCTACCCGGCGATCGGCGTCGTGGCCGGGTTCATCCCCAACGCCTACCTGGCCGTGACCGGCGCGAGCCGCCTGGACACGACCCCGAACCTGCCCTCCGGCTGCGGCATGGACTGCCGCAACATCGGCTCGCAGGCCCTCAAGCCGCAGTGCGGCAACGGCCTGGTCGAGAAGGGCGAGGCCTGCGACAAGACGGGCGGCGTCATGCCGTCCTGGTGCGACCCGGTCACCTGCCTGATCATCGCGGCGGGCGCTCCCGCCTGCGGCAACGGCGTGATCGATCCGGGCGAGGAGTGCGACAAGGTGGGCGACGCCTTCCCGCCGGGCTGCAAGGACCCGGCCTGCAACGGCGCCGAGGGCGACCCCGCGAGCTGCACGCCGGAGACCACCGCCGACACCTCGTCGGCCGGCCGTCCCGAATGGAAGGACAAGGGCTGCGTCTGGACCGGTTCCGCGGCCGGCAAGTCGACCTGCGGCGACGGGATCGTCGGCGACGGCGAGGAATGCGACGACGGCAACACGTCCAACCGCGACGGCTGCAGCAGCGAGTGCCTCCTCGAGGGCACCCGGCGTTCCTGTCTGGACGTCTCGCCGTACTGCAGCGAGAACCCCGAGGTGACCTGCGACCCGGGCAACCCGGCCGACGTCGCCGCGAAGTGCGGCGAGGGCAAGGTCTGCGTCCGCCCGGCCTGCGTGAACTTCTGCGGCAACGGCCGCGACGAGCCGGGCGAGGACCCGGGCTGCGACACCGGTCCCGGCACGGTCGCCGCCGGCTGCGATCCGACCACCTGCCTGAAGCAGGGGACCCCGGCCTGCGGCACGGTGGGCGAGGGCCTGCCCTGCTGCGGCAACGGCACCAAGGAGACCGGCGAGGAGTGCGAGAAGATCAACGGGGTCATGCCCGACTGGTGCTCGGGCGGCTGCCTGCTCGAGGGTTCCTCCTGGAGGCACGCCCGCGCCTCGTTCTGCGGCGACGGCTACCCGGTCTCGCAGCCGCTCCCGGCGGCCGCCCTGGCCTGGCCGTCGGCCCCGGCCGAGCCGGCCTCGGAGCAGTACTGGGGCGGCGAGGAGCCCCGCTGCGAGCAGGGCGTGACCCACGGCGACGGCCACATCGACCCCTTCCAGGTGGCCGTGGCCGGCCGCCCGGCGCCGACCGGCGGGGCCCAGGCCCAGACCTCCTTCATCGACAAGGTCCTGGCGAAGGTCGATGGCGTGGCCGCCGACAAGGTCGGCAAGGCCAAGGTGACCATGTCCTGCGTCTGCGCCCAGCAGGACAGCCCCGACGCCTTCTGCGACGCCCTCACTCTCGACCCGCAGGGCGCGCCCGATTACGACCTCGGCTGCGACAACCACGGCTGCTGCGACACCACGCCGTCCGTCACCAACGTCTACCCGACCGGCCAGAACGAGTGCCGCAACACGCTCGTCCGCGTGCCCTTCGACCGGCCGGTCGACGGCGCCACCGTCGAGAACAACCTGGTGGTGGCCCAGGTCCTGGCCGAGGGCCAGAGCTGCCAGAAGGTCTGCGAGAACAACCGCTCCACGTCCTGCACCGAGGCGACCAAGGCGGCCGACTGCGGCGCGGACGTCAACTGCGTCGATCCCGAGATCCAGGTCTCGCTCCTGGACGGCGCGCCGCCGGCCCCGTCCGGCGCGGCCTCCGGCTGGCGCGGCTTCTGGCGCCGCCTGGCCGCCTTCATCCTGAGCCTCTTCGGCCGCGACGCCGGCGCCCAGGGCCCGGTCTATTGCCGCGTGGCCGGCACCGTCACGACCGTCGGCAGCACTTCGTATTTCTACCCGCGGAACGCCTTCAAGGGCCTCTCCGACTACAAGGTCTTCGTCCGCGGCCGGCTCGGCGCCTACGCCGCCGGGACGTCCGGCGTGAAGAGCGCCAACGGCGTCGCCCTGGCCGAGACCTATTCTTTCACCTTCAAGACCCGCGCCGATCTCTGCAAGATCGATTACGTGACCGTCACGCCGCCGTCGCACCTGTTCACCACGGCCGACGACCTCGGCGGGCCGGACAACCCCAACGACCTGATCGACGGCGACCAGGATTTCATGGCCCACGCCCATCCGGCCGGCGGCGTGACCGAGGCCGAGATCGCCTCGACGCCCGAATACTCGTTCTTCTGGCACTGGGCCCAGCAGCCGTCGCAGTCGTCCATCACCCTCTCGGCGACCACCGTGAATCCGGTCCAGGGCAACAGCGTCTGCGAGTACGCCCAGGTCTGCCAGGACGGCGCCTACGCCGGCCAGCCCTGCCCGCCGGACGGCGGGGCCATCTGCCCCGGCAAGTGCGGCGTCTACGAGAGCCCCTCGAGCCCCGACTGTTCCATGGTCCCGGGCCAGGCCGGCGCTCCCGCCGTGGCCCCGGGCTGCGGCAACGGCATCTGCGAGGCCACCGAGTCCGCCCAGGAGGGCGGCCCGAAGACCTACTGCCCCGGCGACTGCAAGATCGCCGCGCCCCAGACGCCGTCGGTCGTCGTCAGGGTGCGGCAGACGCCGCCGCCCTCCCCGCTGCCGGGCAACGACAAGAAGTACCCGAGGAACGGCGAGGCCACGGTCGACGTCACCGCCGACGTCCGCGAGCTGGCCTCGACCGGCATCGTCAGTTCGCAGCTCAAGGCCTCCTCCGACGTGACCGTGATGCTCTGCAGCCAGCCCTGGCCGAAGCGCCGGGCCTGCGGCGACGTCCTGCTCAACAAGCTGCCCTGGGACAAGAACTTCACCGAGCAGATGACCTGCAACAACAACGCCGACCTGGTCTGGTACCCCTTCTACGACCCCCAGACCAACATCTCTTTCTACTACTGCCGCGCCGGCGCGCCCGAGGACAAGTCGGGCTCGACCCTGCCCGCCCTGAACGAGGAGAAGCTCGTGAGCATCACGCCCGGCCGGCCGGACATCCTGCGCGAGTACCTCTTCACCTACGACCGGCTCGTCGCGCCGGAGTCGGGCGCCTGGGACGGCAACGCCCTCGGCCTGCGCATCGCCAAGAACCCGACCCACGAGAGCATCGGCGACTGGTACATCGACCAGGGGTTCAGCGGCGCGCCCGCGTCGATGGCGGTGGACGGCTATGACGCCCTGCAGGAGGGCCGGACCACCTACGTGAACGCCGCCGCCAAGACCCAGAAGGGCGCGGACACCGGCGCGATCTACACCAACGTCAACGTCCTCTCCTACTCGGAGGGGGCGGCGGCCGAGACGGTCAACATCTACAACCAGGTCGTCTCCAACCTCAACCTGAACCGCAACATCAAGGAACCCGGATACTGCTGGGGCGACGGCGGCGAGCAGCTGCTCGACGGCATGGGCAACGCCGTGGGCTGCACGGCCGACCGCGAGTGCTGGCTCAAGGCCGACGGCTCGTTCGACAAGGCCAAGGCCGGAGCGGCCTGCCTGGCCAACAAATCCAAGCTCATCCGCGACCTGCGGCGCTGGTCCGACCTGCCGCGGCTGCAGCAGACCATGATGGCCGCGAAGGAGGGGACCGGTTCGTATCCCCGGCTGGAGGCCGGGACCTTCCTGCGCAGCCGCACCGTGAGCGCCTGGCCGTCCTGGTCAGCCGTGCTCGGCTCCGCCCTGGGCGCCTCCGGCCTGCCGGCCGACCCGCTCGACGGCCTCTACACCTGCGCCGACCCGACGAACTGCGTCGGCCTCTCGAACAACGCCTGCAACGCGGCCGCGACCTGCGCCTGGGACGCCAAGAAGGGGGCGAACGGCGAGTGCGTCAGCCAGTTCGACCCGGCGACCTGCTGGGACGCCCGGGACAAGGTCTACATGTGCCCCGTCGGTTCGCGGGTCTACGAATACCGGACCGTCGGCGGCGCCGAGGCCTCCGTCCTGGCCGATTTCGAGTCGACCCTCTGCCGCGCCTACCGCAGCCAGGCCACCTGCGCGGCCCAGACCGATTTCTGCGAGTGGTCCGGCGGCGCCTGCCAGCGGATCAGCGGCGTCCGCTGGGCCGGGTCCAACTGCATCGAGCGGCGGACGGCGCCGACCTGCACGAGCGGCTGCAAGCTCACCTCGAAGGGCTGCCAGCCGACCGACGCCGACAACAACGTGACCGCCTACGAGATCTTCGCCGGCGTCAACACCGACGTGCCGAACTGCAACAACACCCAGGTCGACGGCAAGATGATCTGCGGCGACGGCATCGTCCAGCAGCGCTCCGGCACCTCCTGCGCCGCCAAGAACGGCAACCCCTCCGGCTGCATGAGCGACCTGACGGACGGCCAGCCCAACTGCCAGTACGACGCCGCGGTCAGCGAGTGCCTGCCGGCCGGCGAGCAGTGCGAACCGGCGTCCGTCCCCGACGTCCGGTCCTGCACGACGACCCAGAAGACCTGCTGGCTCAAGGGCGACATGACCTGCGCCGGCAACGCCGACTGCATCGTCGGCGCGGCCAACTACGGGCCCTGCTCGACCCGCGACGGCACGCGCCAGCGCCCCTGCACCACGAGCTGCACCTGGGGCGACTTCGGCCAGTGCGTCGCCGGCTACTGCGGCGACGGCAAGCTCCAGGCTCCCGAGAAATGCGATGACGGCTCGCTGAACGGCACCTACGGCCACTGCCGCAACGACTGCGGCGTCGGCGACCTCGCCGGCACCGGCTACGGCGCGCGCTGCGGCGACGGCGCCAAGCAGCCCAACGAGGCCTGCGACTGCGGCACGGCGAGCGGCGCCAGCCTGAACGGCGCCTACCACTTCAACGCCCTGCTCCAGGACCCGACCGTTAACGACGGCGTCTGCCCGGCGGCCAACGACACCGGCGCGAGCGACAACTCCTGCTCCTGGGACTGCTCCGCCGCCGGCCCGCGCTGCGGCGACGGCATCGTGAACGGCGGCGAACAGTGCGACGGCGGGACCGAGACCTACCAGAGGCTCTGCGCCGCCGGCCTGACGCCCTGCTCGGGCGACGCCGACTGCCCCGAGAACACCTGCTACACCGAACCGGGCACCAACAGCGGCGCGCACTGCAAGGCGTCCGGCGATCCCTGCTCCCAGGATTCGGACTGCGGCCCGAACAAATGCACCGAGCTCTGCGACCCGACCCACCCGGAACGCAAGTGGGTCCGGAGCTGCGGCACCAACGACCCGCGCTCGACCACCGACGACGCCCAGGCCTGCAAGTGGTCGGCCTTCGAGGCCGGCGTCACCTGCACGGACATCGGCTACTGCGGCAACGGCAACAAGGAGACGGGCGAGGAATGCGACAGCGGCCCGAGCACCGACAACCACGGCGACTGCGTCATCGACAAGATCGGCGGCGTCATGTGCAAGTCGGCGCGCTGCGGCGACGGCTACCTCTGGCTCGGGAAGGAGCAGTGCGACGCCGGCGACAAGAACGGCGTCAAGTGCCAGCCCGACTACGGCCGGCCCTGCACCTACTGCACCTCGGCCTGCCAGTTCGGCACGGTCTCCGGCGGCTACTGCGGCGACGGCAAGGTCCAGGACAAGGCCTACGTGCCGCCCGGACCGGAGGAGTGCGACGGCCCGCTCGGCATCGACAGCTGGATCTGCGTCAGCACCAAGTCCTACGAGCAGGTCTACGGCCGCCAGACCGGCCTGGCCCTCTGCAACGCCAAGGACTGCAAGCGGGCCTGCGAGGACCAGGACGCCCGCCCCTGCTACAACCAGGGCGACAACACCGACCAGGACAAGATACCCTGGGCGGCAGCTCCCGGCGGCAAGATGCAGCAGACCTGGACCGACAAATACGGCGAGACCCATAATGCCTCGATGCTCGACAGCTGCGATCCTGACGCCGATAACGACGGCGTGCCCGCGGCGTACGGCGACTGCGTCGATACCGACCCCAACATCCATCCCGCTTACGACGGGCAGATCCAGTCGCGCGACCAGAGCGGCAATCTTGAGTTCAACCCGGACAAAATGCCGAAGCTCGTTCCGTTCCACGTCGACGCCGCCAGAGAGTACTGCAACGGCAAGGACGACAACTGCAACGGCCAGATCGACGAGCACCTGATGCCCTTCGAGGGCGTGGTCAAGGACGGTTCGACCCTGCTTAACGGGTTCACGGTCACCGCTTATTGCAGTCTGGTCATGATCAACGACCAAGGCGGTTCGCTCCGGCCTTTCGCCTGGAGCGAACTCAAGAGCCTGTCCGGCTGGAAGAGCCTGGCGGCGCGGCTCTGGTCCTCGGTCTCCGGCCTGTTCGGAGCGAGACCGGCGGCGGCCGACACGAATTCGGTGACGCCGATCGGCAGCAGCGTGACCGGACCGGCCAACGGCGGCAACGGCAAATACCACATCGACGCCGACCTCACCAACTGCGCCCCCGGCAGCGGCGCCAAGATCTACCTGGTCGCTACAGGTTCTGTGCCCGGCAAGTGCTACTCCGACAGCACGTCCGCCGAGTTCGATCCCGTGGAAGGCCAGGGCGCCTGTCCGGCCCTGACCACCGTCGACTTCGCCATGGGCCAGCCGATCAAGATCACCGGCCAGGTGAGGAACGCCAAGACCGGCGCCGGCCTGAGCGGCATCACCGTGACCGCGGTCTGCGCCCAGCCCGCGAGCAGTACCTCGCTCGGCTCGAGCGCCAGCGGCAGCAACGGCAACTACGAGATCATCGCCGTCGTGCCCTCGGGCTGCACCAAGGTGGCCGTCCAGGCCTCGGCCGGAGCCGGCGCCTGCGGCGGCTCGGACTGCTGCACGACCCTGCCGGACCCGGTGGACTTCAATCCGGATTGCTCCGGCGGCATGCAGACCGCGAGCGGCAATGACATCGTCATGGCGCCGAAACCGCCCGCCGGGAAGTCGCTGACCTTCCTGACCTGGGGCGCGTCGCCGTCCGACCTCGACTTCCATTTCGCCGGCAGCGACGGCACGCACATCTTCTACGGCAACAGGGGAAGCACGAGCACGCCCGCCATGCTGGACCTCGATGACACCAACGGTTACGGACCTGAGACCATCACGATCAACCAGATGACAGGCGGCACCAAATACCTCATCTACGTGCATGACTATTCGGGTTCTCCTGCCGTGTCAGGGTCGGCCAAGGTGGAGCTGTGGCACAGTGATTGCACGTCGAAGTCCTGGACCGTGCCCACCGATCTGCCTGGAAGAAATTATTGGAGGGTCTACGGTTTCAAGGCCGACGGCTCGCTGTACACCGGGTTCGGCGCCAACGGCAACGTCCAGAGCGGCGCCCCGTCGGCGAACGACGTGCCCTAAACAGCTGGGCGGTTGGCCCAGTTGAAGAATATGGATTACGAAGAAGGCGGTCTGACATCAAAGAAATGGTTCATCCCGACCGTGGTCGGGGCCGCGGTCCTGGTCCTGGCCGCCGGCGTAGGCTTCATGGTCTGGAGGAACAGGCAGGCGGGAACGGAACAGCAGCCTGAGATCGGTTCGGCGGTCAATTCCGCGCCGACCCCGTCCGTCGGTCAGCCAGCGGCCCCCGAGGCGCCGTCAGCGCCATTGGAGAGGCCGCTCGCTCTGGACCAGCCGGTGGAACTATCGGTTCAGGAAAAGGCGGACATGGGTCTGCCGGCTGACGCCAACGCTACGATCACCCTTAAGACCCCGCCAGATGGCGGCCCTCCTGTCCGGGTGCTGACCATCGACCCGAAATACCTTAAGCCGGATTCGGATGCCGACGGCCTCAATGACGCCGATGAGGCCAAAATAGGGACGGATCCTCACGATCCGGATACTGACAAGGATGGCCTGTCAGATGGAGATGAGGTGCATTACTTCCACACCGACCCCCTTAAATATGACAGTCTTATCCCAGGGGTGCCGGATTCGGAAGCTGTCGTCAGAGAACATATAGATAAGCCCGCCGAGTAGGCGCCGACGCGAGACCCGCTCGGAGCCGTGAAAATAGGGGTAGCATTTGTGCTATAATTAATACAGATGACCATATAGCACGCGAATAAGCTCGGAACGGCCTCAAAATATGTTCGACAACGCCAAAGAACCGGTGGACATTTTTGCGGAAGTGGATAAGGCGCCGACCCCCGGTGCGCCCATGCCCGGGCAGTCGGCACCACGCGTTCCGGTCCCGCCGCCGACAGTGGCCAGAGGCCCGTCGCGGCTGCTTTTGGGCGCAATAGTGCTGGTCATCCTCGGCCTGGCGGGCGGCGGTTATTACTTGTTCGTCGCCAAAAAAGCGCCGAACCAGCAGTTGGCCGTCAATGCTCCAGTTAACGAGGCGGCCGCGCCGGCCGCTCCGACCGCTCCGGAAGCCGCGCCGACCCCGGCCGCGCCCACGCCGGAACAGACCCCTGCCGCTCCGACCGCTCCGGAAGCCGCGCCGACCCCGGCCGCGCCGCAGCCGACCGAGCCGGTTTCGCCGCCTGAACAGGCGACCGCTCCCGTTGACAGCGATGGCGACGGTCTGCCAGATTCCGTGGAACTTACGCTGGGCACGAACCCGAACGCGGCTGACACGGACAACGACGGCCTGTCGGACCGGGAGGAGGTCGAGATCTACAAGACCGATCCGTTGAAACCCGACACCGACGGCGACGGCTACCTCGATGGCCAGGAGGTCAAGGGCGGCTATAACCCGCTTGGACCCGGAAAACTGCTGGTCATACCGCCGCCGCAATGATCCTGAACGGCCATGGCTGAAATGAATCCGCAAAATCCTCAGGCAGGGCTGGAGAAGCCGGCCGGCTCCGCGCCCGCGGCCGCCGAGCCGGTCATCCACGTCATCCCCGACAAGTTCTACGGGGCTGCGTTGAAAAAGAAGGTGGCGCTGGTCGAGCCGCCCAAACCTGCCGTGCCCGCAAAGCCGACGGCGCCCCAGCCGCCCAGGCCGCCGGTGGCGGCCAAGCCGAAAGGCAAGGGCGGATTGATCGCCCTGATCCTGATCATCTTGATACTCGGCGGAGGCGGCGCCGGCGCCTATTTTTTCCTGTTCGCCAAGAAGCCGGCCACGCCCGTCACCAACACTGCGGTCAACGCCGCGCCGGCCGGACCTGTCTGCGGCAACGCCGCCTGCGAGGCCGGGGAGACCTATGTCAACTGCCCGCAGGACTGCCCCAAGCCGAAGCCGGTCTGCGGCGACAAGAAGTGTGATTCGCCCGAAGAGACCCCGCAGAACTGTCCTGACGACTGCGGGCCGCCTCCGCCGGTCTGCGGCGACAACAAGTGCGACAAGACGGAAACGTATCAGAGCTGCCCGCAGGACTGCCAGCCGCCGACCCCGGTGCCGGCCAAGGACTCCGACAGCGACGGCCTGACCGATGTTGAGGAGACGACCATTTACGGCACCGACCCGTTCAAGGCGGATTCGTCCGGACGCGGTTATCTCGACGGCAATCAGGTGCTGTATCTCTACGACCCGGCCAGTTCGAAGAACGCCGCTCAGCTCAAGGACAATCCGGGCATCGCCACCTACGCCAACGCCGCGCAGGGTTATACGATGCTTTATCCCAGGTCTTGGTCGACCCGGGAGGGAGGCGAAAATGCCTCGGAGGCATATTTCACGGCGCCGACGGGCGAGTTCGTCGAAGTACTGGTCCAGGATAACCCCGACTCCAAGCCGTTGATGGATTGGTATCTTGAGCAGTCGCCCGGGGTGAAGAGCTCGGAGGTCCAGCTGTTCAAGACCAAGCAGGGTTATGACGAGATCCTCAGTCCCGACCGTTTCACGGCTTTCGTGGCCGTCGGAAAGAAGGTCTTCGTGGTCAGTTATAATCTCAGCGATCAGGTCGAGATCCGGTTCAGGACCACCTTCAGCATGATGGTCACCAGCCTGGCAGTTACGCAGAAATAGGCCAAAAAACAGGGGAACGGCCGGCCGCGAACCGGCCGTTTTCATTTGCCTTAAGGTGCGCTATGATTCAGGCGTATGGTGGCAGCGGATATTTCCGGGCAGTTGACGGGCGGCGTGAGCCGCCGATCCATCGTTCGACTGGCCGGGATCGTCTTGCGGCGCGCACGCCGGCGGGGGAGTTACCACTTTTCGGTCTCCCTGGTCAGCCGGCCCGAGATCGCCCGCCTGAACCGCCGCTTTTTGCGCCATGACCGGCCGACCGACGTGCTGTCATTCGGCTACGGACCCAGAGGCGCGGCCGTCCCGCAAGGGGCGCCCGTCGAGCTGGGCGAGATCGTCATCTGTACGGCCCAGGTGCGCGCGCAGGCGCGGCGGCTCGGCCGCCCGTACCGCACCGAGTTCGGCCTGATGGTCATCCACGGGGTCCTTCACCTTTTGGGATTCGATCACGACACGCCCCGGCGGGAAGCGCTGATGTTCGGACTGCAGCAGGACGCGCTCATCCTGGCCGGGCTTCTGTGAATACTATGGTCGACATCGGAAAATTAGCCCGGAGTTTCCGTTACGCCGCCCGCGGCGTGGCCCGGGTGGCACGCGAAGAGCAGAATTTCCGCCTGGAACTCTGGGCGGCCGCGGCCGTCATCGCGCTGATGTTTGTCTTCAATCTGACGATCACCGAGCGCTCGATACTTTCGCTTGCGATTATTTTGACGCTCGTGTTAGAATTGATGAACAGCATTTTTGAACGGATGGTCGACCTGCTGAAACCGCGCATCCATCATTACGTCGAGGACATCAAGGACATCATGGCCGGAACGGTGCTGGTGGCCTCGATCGGTTCGCTGCTCATCGGCATCCTGATCTTCTGGCCGCATTTCCAGCGGCTGTTCGTCAGGTGATCCCACTGGTCGGTTATGCCACAAGATTCGCTTTTCGCCGGCATCGACATCGGCTCGACCGCGGTCCGCATCGCGGTGGGGCAGAGACTGCCGGTCGGCGACAAGCAGACGGTGCACATCATCGGCGCCGCCGAACTGCCCGCCGAGGGCGTCAATCGCGGCATCATCAATTCCATCGAGGACGCAGTGTCCTCGGTTTCGGCGTGCGTCGAGAAGGTCGAGCGGATGACCGGGGCGCCGGTCGAATCGGCCTGGGTCTCGATCTCCGGCACCAACGTCTCGACGCTGGTCAGCAAAGGCGTGGTGGCGGTCTCGCGGCCTGACGGCGAGATCCGCGAGGACGACGTCGAACGCGCCCTGGACGCCGCCCAGACCGTGGCCACCCCGGTCAATTTCGAGATCGTCCACGTCATTCCCCGGACCTTCGTCGTCGACGGCCAGCCCGGGATAAAGGATCCGGTCGGCATGACCGGCGTCCGGCTTGAGGTCGACACCCAGATCATCCAGGGCCTTTCGGCGCATATCAAGAACCTGACCCGCTGCGTTTACCGTACCGGCGTGAACATCGAACATCTGGTGCTCGGCGTGCTGGCCGTGGCCGATGTGGTCACGACGCCGCGGCAGAAGGAACTGGGCGTCGCCGTGGTCAACATCGGCGGCGCCACCACGACGCTGGCCGTCTTCGAGCAGGGCGATCTGATGCACGTTTCCACCCTGCCCATCGGCGGCGACCACGTGACCGCCGACATCGCCATCGGCCTGCGGACCTCGATCGACATCGCCGAGAAGGTCAAGCTGGTCTCGGCCTCGGCTTTGCCGAAGGACCTGGCCAAGAAGGACGAGATCAACCTGCGGGAGTACGGGGCTGACGCCGACGAGCAGGTCTCGCTGAAGTACGTCGCCCAGATCGTCCAGGCCAGGCTGGAAGAGATCCTCGAGAAAGTGGACAAGGAGCTGAAGAAGATCGAGCGCAGCGGCATGCTGCCGGCCGGCATCGTCCTGACCGGCGGCGGGTCGAAGATACCCGGCCTGGTCGAGCTCGCCAAACAGAAGCTGCGCCTGCCCGTTTCGCTCGGCTATCCCATCGGCGTCACCAGCATCACCGATCGCGTCAACGACCTGGCTTTTTCCACAGCCATCGGCCTGGTCCAGTGGGGGATCAACGAAAGCGGCGACGCGGCCGGCCGCAAAGGCGGTTTCTTTTCGCGGACCAACCCGATGGAGAAGGTGGCCAAGCAGATCAAGAAGTGGTTCGGGGTCCCGGCACATTGATAAAAAAGGCCAGAGAAACGCGATATCTGCCGACGTCACCGGCCCGCACGGACGTCGGCATTTGATTTCGGCATCGAGTGAACATTTTTATTGTTCAATTCGCCTAATTTTCCTTGACAAGGGCCGCGCATCTCTCGTACAGTTTCATAAGTAAAAACAAGTGATTATCAACAGCATCGACCGGACGGTCGTGAACAAATCTTTCTCCATATGGCCGAGGTGAAGCCAGCGATCGAAACGTTCGCCAAGATCAAAGTCATCGGCATCGGCGGCAGCGGCGGCTCAGCCGTCAACCGCATGATCATGTCGAAGATCAAAGGCGTGGAGTTCATCGCCGCGAACACGGACGTTCAGGCGCTCCACTATTCCCACGCGCCGGTCAAGATCCACCTGGGCAAGAGTCTGACCCGCGGCCTCGGCGCCGGCATGAATCCGGAGATCGGCCGCATGGCCGCCGAGGAGAGCCAGAACGAGCTGCGCGACGCGCTCAAGGGCGCGGACATGGTCTTCGTCACCTGCGGCCTGGGCGGCGGCACGGGCAGCGGCGGAGCCCCGGTCGTGGCCGAGATCGCCAGGGACCTGGGGGCGCTGACCGTCGCGGTCGTCACCAAGCCGTTCGGCTTCGAGGGCGCGCAGCGCCGCAACATCGCCGACAAGTCGCACGGCGAGCTTTCCGACCAGGTCGACACCATCATCACCATCCCCAACGACCGGGTCCTGCAGATCGTCGACAAGAAGACCTCGCTCCTGGACGCTTTCGAGACCGTAGACGACGTCCTGCGCCAGGGCGTGCAGGGCATTTCCGAGCTGATCACCGTTCCCGGACTGATCAACGTTGATTTCGCCGACGTCCGGGCGATCATGAACGACACCGGCACGGCCCTCATGGGCATCGGCCGGGCCAGCGGCGAGAATCGCGCCGTCGAGGCGGCCAAGAACGCCATTTCCAGCCCGCTCCTGGAGGTCTCGATCGAGGGCGCCAAGGGCATTCTCTTCACCATCGCCGGCGGCGCCAAGCTGGGCATGCATGAGGTCTCGGAGGCGGCCAAGGTCATCACCGGCAGCGCCGACGAGAACGCCAAGGTGATCTTCGGCGCCGTCATCGACGAGACGCTGAAGGACGACGTCAAGGTCTGCGTCATCGCCACCGGTTTCGACGGCGAGCGCAAGGCCATCTCCATGGAGAAGCGGGGCTCCGAACCGGCGGCCTATTCGGTCAACCGGTTCCTGAAGCGCGAGACGGCCGAT
>JBAIXY010000106.1:0-24030 GCA_037916205.1 Vicinamibacterales bacterium
TTCGAGGATATCCGGAATTTCCAGGAGGAGCTGGACAAGATCGGAGCCAAAAAGCCGCTCCGCTAGCGCGGTCCGGCGCCAGGACGGGGGCGGTTCCGGCCGCCGCCCTTTTTTGATATAATTATGAGAGCTTCAGACCCGCGCAGCCGCCTTATTTTATGCGACAGACCAAACGGACCAAGATCGTCTGTACGATCGGACCGGCCTCAAATCAGCCGGAAACTCTCAAGGAAATGGTGCGGGTCGGCATGAACGTCGCCCGCCTCAACTTTTCGCACGGTTCGCACGAGGAACACGCCGAGCTGATCAAGAAACTGCGCATCCTGTCCAACGACACGGGCGAGCCGGTGGCCATCCTCCAGGACCTGCAGGGACCCAAGATCAGGGTCGGCAAACTGCCGGCCGAGGGTGTCAAGCTCGTCGCCAAGGCCGAGGTGGTCCTTTCCACCGACCCCGGTGCCGCCCTGCCGCTCATCCCGGTCGGCTACGAAAAGCTGCACGAGGACGTGAAGACCGGCGACCGGCTGCTCCTGGACGACGGACTGATGGACCTGACGGTCCAGAAGGTGGCGGGCCGTGAGATCACCTGCCAGGTGGTCACCGGCGGCACGCTGACCTCGCACAAAGGCATCAACCTGCCGACGGCGACGCTGTCCATCCCGGCCATCACCGAGAAGGACCGCGACGACGCCAGGTTCGGCGTCGAGAACAACGTGGACTGGATCGCCCTGTCCTTCGTCCGTTCGGCCAAGGAGGTCTACGACCTCCGTTACCTGATCAAGGAGCACCAGTCCAAGCTCGGCGCCGGTTACGCCTACCTCCAGCCCATCCGCATCGTGGCCAAGATCGAGAAGCACGAAGCCGTCAGGAACATCGACGAGATCATCGAGGCGGCCGACGGCATCATGGTCGCCCGCGGCGATCTGGGCATCGAGATGCCCGCCGAGGAAGTGCCGCTCATCCAGAAGCGGATCATCGACAAGTGCCGCAGCGCGGCCAAGCCGGTCATCGTCGCCACCCAGATGCTCGATTCGATGATCCGCAACCCGCGCCCGACGCGCGCCGAGGTCTCCGACGTGGCCAACGCCGTCATCGACCACACCGACGCGGTCATGCTCTCCGGCGAGACGGCCAGCGGCAAGTACCCGGTCGAGACGGTCGAGACCATGGCCCGGATCGTCCGCGAGACCGAGGCCTCCAAGTACGACAACACCGACGACGAGCGCCGCGGCAGCCTGCCGGCGGACATCGAAGAGGCCGTTTCCGGCGTGGCCAACATCCTGGCCCGCGACACCAGGGCCAAGCTGGTCCTGGTGGCCTCGCTCTCGGGCGACACCGGACGCGTGGTCAGCCGCTACCGGCCGGAACTCCCCATCGTCGTGTCCACTGACAGCGAACGCGTCCGCCACCAGCTCAACCTCTCCTGGGGCGTCATGCCCTTCATCCTGCCGCGCTGCAACACCGTCGAGGAGCTGGTCGACCGCTCCATCGGTTATCTAAAGCGCGACAAGATGGTCAAGAAAGGCGATACCATCATCGTGGTCGCCGGCGAACCGGTAGGTTCTTCCGGCGGCGTCAACCTCGTGGAAATAAAGACGATAAAGTGATCGGACGCACCGTCCGGGATACACGGAACATCTATGGCCAAAGCCAAGTCGGCCGCACCGGCCCCCGCATACGTAAAGTTCTTCGATGAGATCGACATGAAAGATGTCGGTTCGGTCGGCGGCAAGAACGCCTCGCTGGGCGAGATGTACCAGAACCTGACCAAGCGCGGCATCCCCATCCCGGGCGGCTTCGCCGTCACCGCGGCCGCCTACTGGCGCTTCCTCGACAGCGCGGGCATCCGGTCGAAGATCACCGACATCCTCAAGGGCCTGGACGTCAACAACGTCGACGACCTGGCCGACCGCGGCAACCGCGTCCGCCAGACCATCCTGGCGGCCGAACTGCCGGCCGACCTGAAGCAGGCCGTCGGCGAGGCCTACCGCGAGCTCTGCCGCCGCCACGGCGGCAAGGAGACCGACGTCGCCGTCCGCTCGTCGGCCACGGCCGAGGACCTGCCCGGCGCCTCTTTCGCCGGCCAGCAGGAGACCTACCTGAACATCCGCGGCGAGTTCGCCCTGCTCGACGCCGTCAAGCGCTGCATGGCCTCGCTCTTCACCAACCGGGCCATCGTCTACCGGGTCGAGAAGGGCTTCGACCACATGAAGGTGGCCCTGTCCGTCGGCGTCCAGAAGATGGTCCGTTCCGACCTGGCCTGCGCCGGCGTCATGTTCACCATCGACACCGAGAGCGGCTTCAAGGACGCCGTGCTGATCAACGGCGCCTGGGGCCTGGGCGAGAGCGTGGTGCTCGGCAAGGTCAACCCGGACCAATACTACGTCTTCAAACCGGCCCTGAAACAGGGCTTCCGGCCGATCGTCGGCAAGACCGCCGGCGTCAAGGAGACCAAGATCGTCTACAGCCTGGAGGGCGGCTCGTCCATCCGGACAGTGCCCGTGCCGGCCGAGGACCGGCGGCGTTTCTGCCTTTCGGATGACGAGGTGCTGACCCTGGCCAAGTGGGGCGCGGCCATCGAGGAGTATTATTCGAAGCTCAACGGCCACCACCAGCCCATGGACATCGAGTGGGCCAAGGACGGCCAGAGCGGCCAGCTGTACATCGTCCAGGCCCGCCCCGAGACCGTCCAGGCCGAGAAGGACACCAACGTCATCGAGGAGTACGTGCTTAAGGAGCACAGCCGGGTGCTGGCCACGGGCCTGTCCATCGGCTCCAAGATCGGCATGGGCAAGGTCCGGGTCATCCGGGACGTGCGCGACATGCACAAGTTCAAGGACGGCGAGGTCCTGGTTACCGAGATGACCGACCCCGACTGGGTGCCGGTGATGAAGAAGGCCTCGGCCATAGTGACCAACAGCGGCGGCCGCACCTGCCACGCCGCCATCGTCTCGCGCGAACTGGGCACGCCGGCCGTCGTGGCCACGATCAACGGCACCTCGGTCCTCAAGGACGGCATGGAGGTGACCGTCTGCTGCGCCGAGGGCGAGCAGGGCAAGATCTACGAGGGCATCCTGCCGTTCGAGATCAAGCGGACCAAGCTGTCCGACTTCCGCAAGCCGGCCACGGCCGTGATGATGAACGTCGGGGAGCCGGAACTGGCCTTCGAGCTGTCCTCGCTGCCGAACAGCGGCGTCGGCCTGGCCCGCACCGAGTTCATCTTCACCAACTACATCAAGATCCACCCGCTGGCCCTGCTTAACTACGACAAGCTGGCCGACAAGTCGGTCAAAGAGGCCATTGACGACGCCACTTACGGCTACGCCAGCAAGACCGATTATTTCGTCGACCGCCTGGCCGAAGGCGTGGGCCGCCTGGCCGCGGCTTTCTACCCCAAGGACGTGATCGTCCGGACTTCGGACTTCAAGACGAACGAGTACGCCGGCCTCGTCGGCGGCAAGGGCTACGAGCCGTCCGAGGCCAACCCGATGATCGGCTGGCGCGGCGCCTCGCGCTATTACGATGACAAGTACAAACCCGCCTTCCTGCTCGAGTGCAAGGCCTTCAAGAAGGTCCGCGAGGAGATGGGCCTGAAGAACCTGGTGATCATGATCCCGTTCTGCCGCACGCCCGCGGAGGGCCGGCAGGTGCTCAAGACCATGGCCGAGGCCGGGCTCGTCCGGGGCAAGGACGGGCTGCGGGTCTACGTCATGGTCGAGATCCCCTCGAACATCATTTTGGCCGAGGAGTTCGCCGAGATCTTCGACGGCTTCAGCATCGGCTCCAACGACCTGACCCAGCTGACCCTGGGCGTCGACCGCGATTCCCAGTACGTCAGCCGCCTTTACGACGAGAACAACGAGGCGGTGATGGATTCCATCCGCCGGGTCATCCGGGCGGCCAAGAAAAAGAAGGTCAAGATCGGCATCTGCGGCCAGGCGCCGTCCGATTACCCGCAGTTCGCCCAGTTCCTGGTCGAGGAGGGGATCGACAGCATCTCGCTGAACCCGGATACCGTGCTCAAGACCTCGGTGGCCATCGCCAAGACCGAAGAGAAACTCGGCCGCGGCAAGGGCAAGGGGAAAGGGAAGTGACCGGTCCGCGAATATCAAAACGGCCCCGCGAGGGGCCGTTTTTGGTACATCATTCTTCAGTTCAGTCCGCCGAACATGTCCTCGACGTCCTTGTCGCTGATCTCCACGCCGGGACCCTGCTCTTCTTTCTTGCCGCCGAGGAATTTCTCGTTGATGGCGGCGTAGAGGGCATTGAATTCGGCGTTGATCGCCTCCTCGTTGGCGCCTTTGGCGCTGGCCTTGATCGCGTCGAGGGCGTTGATCGCCGACTCGATGCTGTCGAAGCCGCCCTTGTCCAGCTTGGCCAGCAGTTCCTTGCCGGCGTCGGTGCGGACCTCGGCGGAAGATTCGAGCGACCTGGCGAAAGAATCGATCTCGCTGGCCAGTTCCTTCTTGCCGAGGTTCTGGTAGGCCTCGTGATGCGAACCCAGCCACTCGCGCAGTTTGGCCATGGCCTGGCCTTGGTCGGCGCCGGGAGCGTTCTTTTTCAGGCTGGCCAGGAAATTTTCCTTGACCTTGCCGAGATCGGCCTTCAGAGCGTTGCGCTCGGCCTTGTCCGTGGTCCGCTCCATTTTCTGCATGAGCGTCACCGCCTCCATGGCCGTTTTGGCGGCCGAGTCATTGGCCTTGCTTTCGACGGATTTTTCCGACGGGGCGATCTGGTCGAAGGCCTCTTCGATGTCCGGGTTCTCGCCCAGGTTATCGACGCTCTTGTCGATATCCGTGTCCGACGGATTGAATTGTCCTTCCATACGCTCCATATATTTGGGCTTTAATAAACAAAATATAGCATAAATCAGCGGAAAAGTCAAGCAGTGGCGCCATGTTTCATGCTCTGCTGTTCGACTCTTGATATTTGTCGGGGCATGCATTATGATGCCCATACGGTTTTTTTGGGTCCGTGGTGTAGCCCGGTTAACACGTCTCCCTGTCACGGAGAAGATCGAGGGTTCGAATCCCTTCGGACCCGCCATAGAAAACTCCCGACCACATCGAGGTCGGGGGTTTTCTTATTCGGTAGGTCTGAAGGGATTCGAAGGCTACTTTTTGGACTGCCTTGAATGGCAGTCCAAAAAGAGCCGGGCTGCGGGGGAGCGCCCGCACTTGTGCCTTTCCAGCGGGCGCGGAGGAGCAGGAATCCCTTCGGACCCGCCATAGAAAACTCCCGACCACATCGAGGTCGGGGGTTTTCTTATAGGAAAACGACGTATAAATAGAAAACCGCCCGGCGAGTTGCCGGGCGGCGGAGGTGCGCGGCCGTCAGCGGTTGACGGCGCAGTTCTCGTAGACGAAGGAGCTGCCGACGATCTTGGGCCTGAGGCCGGAGCAGTCGATCGTGGTGATCGGCCGCGTCGTGACCGGCGGCTCGTTGGCCTTGGCCAGGCTGGCGATCAGCAGGCCGGTCAGGGCCAGGATCCCCAGGATCATCCCGGCGGCCAGCCAGATGCGGCTGCGGCTGCGGGGGATCCGGTCGGTCGCGTCGGCCTGGACGTCCGCCGGCGCGGGGCGCTGGTCGGCCAGCGATCTGACACACCGTTCCGACAGGTCGGGCGGCGGGTCGGTCAGGGTGAAACTCTGAGCTGCCGCCTCGGCGTGTTCCTCGACCATTCCGGCCGGGATGCCCAGGCTGCTCCAGTCCGGCTCGGCCGGCTTCGGCGGGCGGGTCTGGCCGTGAAGCCTGACCAGCTCATCGAGGCTCGGGACGGCGTCGGTCGCCGTGGCGGGCTTGGCGGCCGCGGCGCTCGGGCACTTGCCGCAGGGCGCGGCCTTGCCGTTGAGGCAGCCGCGCTTGGCGCAGCAGTCCGGGGCCTTGGCGGGCTCGGGCGGGGCGGGCGCCTTGACCGGGTCGGCGGCGATCTGGCCGGCGAAGACCGCCGTTTCCAGCTTGCCGCCGTCCAGCCGGCACTCGATGCGGTAGGGCCCCAGGCCCTCGGGCACGAATTCGGCCAGGGCGTTGCCCTGGATGTCGGTCTTCTCGTCCAAGAAGTCGAAGCGGCCGGCGCCCTCGACGATCACGAACTGGGCGCACAGGAAGGCCCGCGGCTCGCCGTTCTCGTCGGTGACGCGGACCTGCAGCGGTTCGAGCGGCTCGCCGATGCGGCCGTTCTGTCCCTGACCCTTGATCTCGATCATTTCCATTCTCCTGGTACTGGGTTTCTGCAGCGTTTGTGAAAAGCGGGCGGCCGATGAACGGCCGCCCGCTGCCGGAAGGGTTCCGGGAGGCGAGACGCCTCACTTCTGGTCGGCGTAGACCGGGACCACGCAGTTGACGAAGACGATGCTGCCGTCTTCCTGCACGGTCCACTGGTCGGGCTTGCACTTCGACGCGTCGGCGCCGACGACCGCCGGGGTGACGACCTTGGCGGTGTCGCTGCCGGTCATGGTCACGACCGGCCGCTGGGAGGGCACCGCCATCTTGGAGGCGGCCTTGTTGATGTCGCGGAAGGCCCCGACCAGGAAGGCGATGACGAGGCCGAGCAGGGCCGCGAGAAGCAGGACGGCGAAGAGCTTGATGATCAGCTTCTTCTTGCCGCCGACGAGGACTTCCTTGTCCTCGGCCTCGAGGTCCGCGTCGCCGGCGTCGCCGGTCTCGTTCGCGCCGGTCTCGGCCGGCACGGTCTCCTCGGCGGCGGGCTCGGGCTGCTGCCCGGCCTGGTCGGCGGGGGCGGCCGCCTCCGCGGGTTCCTGGCCCACGGGCGGAATGCCCAACTGCTCGTGATCGACGATGACGGAAGGCTCCGCGGGGGCCGCGGGGGTCTCCAGGTCCTTCTTCTCGCTCATGGCTCTCCTCCAGTTTTCGGCAAAGGGTTTTGATCCTTCGGCTCGGGTTTTCAACGAACCTCGGCCGCACCGAAGCGCGGCGGCTTCAAGACAGAGCTTGAAACCTGGCAATTTAGCACAAATTAGGCCGTTTGTCAAGATGCGGCGGCCGACGCAAAACCCCGCGCCGTTCGCTCGGCGCGGGGTCGGTTCGCTGAGCTTATTTCTTGGCCGCGGCCACCACCTCGGCGAAGATCTTCGGGTGCCTGGCGGCCAGCTGCGACAGGACCTTGCGGTCCAGGCCGATGCCGGCCTTATGGACCAGGCCGATGAATTTGCTGTAGGACAGGCCCTGCTCGCGGACGGCGGCATTGATCCTGACCTGGAACAGCGCCCGCATGTCCCGCTTCTTCTTGCGGCGGTCGGCGAAAGCGTTCTTGCCGGCCTTGAGGGCGGCGATCTTGGCCAGGGTCACCTTGCTCTTGCGGCCCCACATGAAGCCCTTGGTCCGGGCCAGGATGTGCTTGCGGCGCTTGAGGTGGGTTTTTCCGCGTTTGACTCTCGGCATATGCGTTTCATTCCGTCGACCGGGCGTTCCGCCGCCGGGCCTCCGTTAGGTTTACATCACGGTTTTCTTGATGTTCCGGGCCAGTTTGCCCGAAAGCGACATGTCGCGCCGCTTGGCGCGGGTGACCTTGCCCGGCTCCCGGGAATTGAAATGGTCCTGGCCGGCGACGCGCTTCAGCACTTTGCCGGTCCGGGTGATCTTGAACCTTTTGGCCACGGCCTTATGGGTCTTCATAATGCGGTAACTAAGCTTGCAAAAAGGGGTTCCGGAGCACGTCCGGCCCCCTTATCGGATTTCAGGATATTACGCTTTCCCGACGATGCTTGTCAACTGCCCGCCTTGCCGCGAGACCGGCTGCTCAACCTTGACCGGCAGGTCGGCGTTGAGCGAGGCGACGAAATTCTGGATGATCTGGGCGGCCAGGTCGCCATGGCGGCGCTCGCGGCCGCGCAGGATGATCTCGATCTTGACCTTGTCGCCGTTCTCCAGGAATTTCTTGGCCTGTTCCTTGCGGATATCCAGATCGTGGTCGCCGATCCGGACGGACAGGCGGATGCCTTTGACCTCCACGGTCTTGACCTTGGCCTTCTGTTTCCGCGCCTCTTTCTCCTTTTCGTACTTGTATTTGCCGAAATCGACGATCTTGGCCACGGGCGGCTCGGCCTTGGGCTGGATGACGACCAGGTCCTGTTCCATTTCCCGCGCCTTCTGGATAGCGGCGGCCGTGCTCAAGACGCCGAGGTGTTCGCCCGAATCAGTGATCACCCGGAGCTCGGGGAAGCGGATCTGCTCGTTGACCGCGTAAACAACCGTTGTCGGTTTGGGTTTGAAGCGCCTGCGGGAGATTCTCAAGGCCGTGAAAATGAATAGTTAAATACGCGGACATCGTACGACATTTTGGCTTAATTGTAAATAGTTTAGCCTGTGCCGCGCCGCTCCGGCCGACCTTGGCCGCGAATGGGTCAGGTTTTACTGTAAATTACGCGGTCTTCTGCTATAATGCCGTTCGATGCCGAACATGACGGGAAAAAAAATAAGCAGGGATGATCGGGAGACGAGGCTGGCGGCCGCCGCTGTCTTTTTCGTCTCTTTTCTGGTCTATCTGGCGACCCTGCCCAGGACCGTTTCGTTCGAGGACAGCGCCGAATTCGTCACGTCTTCGGCGGTCCTGGGCATCCCGCATCCTTCCGGCTATCCGCTTTACGTGATCCTGGGGCATCTGTTCACGCTGCTTCCGTTCGGGACCGTGCCGTGGCGGGTCGCCTTGCTTTCGGCCGTCTGCGCCTCAGCCGCCCTGGCCTTGGCCTATCTGCTCGCCGAAGGGCTGGCCCGCCTGGCCGGAGCGCGTTTGGGCCGGGCCGGCCGGCTGGCCATGGTCCTGGTCCTGCTGCAGCCGGCTTTCGCCGAGATCTGGTGGAGCCAGGCCATCTACGCCAAGGTCTATGCGCTTCACGCCCTGCTCCTGGTCCTGACCGCCTGGCTGCTGCTCGGTTTCGCCGCCGGGCGGGGCCTGGGCAGGCTGTATGCTGCCGCGCTGGCGTTCGGGCTGGCCTGCTCGAACCATCTTTTCCTGGCTTTGGCCGCGGCGCCGAGTTTCCTCCTGTTCGCGGCGGCCGGGCCGATGCCCTGGAAGCGGCCGTCGGTCTGGCTGAAACTCGCCGGCTGCTGGCTGCTCGGGCTGGTCCCTTACGTCTATTTGCCGCTCAGGAGCCTGTCCGCGCCGCCTTACGCCATGGGCCGCATTTCCGGACTGTCCGACCTGGGCTGCTTCGTAACGCGCTGCCGTTACGACGACGTCGGGCTTTCGGCCTGGAACAAGTTCGGGCTGACCACGGATATCTTCCGGCAGCTGGCTTGGGCGCTCGGCCCGCTGCTTCTGGCGCTGATCGCCTTCTGGATCTACCGGTCGGTCAGGAGCGGCAGCCGCCGCGTCCTCTGGTTCTCGGCCGGCTGTCTGGCCGCGGTCGCCGCCGCCCCGCTGGCCTTGGCGCTGAGGGCGATGGATTGGACCGCGGAGAATTCCTACATGGCCAGGGTCTACGCCCTGCCGGGTTTCGCGTTCGCCGCCATCCTCGCGGCGGCCGGCGCGGCCGCGGTCCTTGGCCGCCTCGCCAGCCGCCGGTCGCGCGTCGCCGCCGTCGCCTTGCTCGGCCTGTTGCCCATCCTGACGCTGCTGTCAGGCCTGCCGCGGATCCAGGCCTACCGCGATCCTCTCCCCGAGACCTACGGCCGCGCCGTGCTGTCCAGCCTGCCGCGGAACGCCGTGCTGGCGGTCAACGATTATAATTTCATCCAGGACACCGAATTGTTCGTCCTGGCCTACCTGCAGGTCGTGGAAAAGTTCCGGACCGACGTTACCGTGGTCCAGGACGCGGGCATCGAGCCGTTCCACGAGCCGCGCCTGCCGGCCGGCTACGCCTACTCTCCGCTGGCGGTCCGCCGACGCGTGCTGCTGGAAAGCGTCCGCCGCGATCCGGCGCTGGCCGGACGTCCGGTCTTCGCGACCTATGCTCCGGAGGCGCTGGGCGGAGGGTTCCGCGCCCGGTCCAATGGTCTGGTTTTCGAGCTCCTGCCGCCGGGCGCCGCTGAGCCTTCGGCGGCCGCGGCCGCTCTCGAACTGCCGGACGAGGGCCTATTAAGGTCGCAGCCCGTGCTGGGGCTCCTGGCCGCGCATGTCCTCTATGCCCGCGCGGCGGCCCTGACGGAAGCCGGCCGGACGCGCGACGCGGCCGATACGCTGGTCTCGGCCATCGGGTTGGACACGGCGCCGTTCAGCGACGACTACACCGGTTTCATGGCGCATCGGGCCGCCGTGAACCGCGAGATGGCGCGACCGGCTTCGGGCGGTGTACAGTAAGGCCATGCCCCAGCTGGCTTTCAACAAACGGGCGCACTACGACTACGAGATCCTCGAGAAGTTCGAGGCCGGTTTGGTGCTGCAGGGGCAGGAGGTCAAGTCGGTCCGCGCCGGCAGGATGAGCCTGCTCGGCGCCTACGTGACCATCAGCCGGGGCTCGGCCTGGCTGATCAACGGCCACATCCCGAAATTCGACAAGGCCGGCCCGCTGCCCGAATATGATCCCGACCGGACGCGCCGGCTGCTGCTGCACAAGCGCGAACTGGACAGGCTGGCCGGAAAGATGGAGCAGGCAGGATTGACTTTGGTGCCCGTTTCTGTCTATACTAAGGGGTCCAAGATCAAGATCGAGTTCGGCCTGGCCCGCGGCAAGAAGCGTTTCGAGAAGAAGGAAGCGATCAAGAAGCGCGAGGTCCAGCGGGAGATCAGAAGGTCGATGAAATGACCGGACAGCCGGCCGTTCGCCCGGAGCGCGTGGTCCGTGATGATGACCGCGCGCCGTTTCCGGGGGGATGACCGGCATCGATGGGAGTTCGTTTCACGGTATGCAAGCCGAGGATGTCCGTCACCTCGCAAATCATCGGGCAACGAACAAGTGCAAACTTGCTCACTCGGGTGAAGAACGCGGTGGCTAACGCTTTCGCGCCTTCATTCGCTCCGGCCCTCGCTTAACGCGCGGACCCATCCGACCCGCTGATGCCTGATAGGCGGGAACCGGGTGCCATTCATCAGGCAGAGCCGAGGCGATGCCCCTGCGCCGCGGCCGAATTTGCCAGGGGACCGGACCAGCGGGTTTTGACGGTTCCGCACCGCCGGTCTCAGATCCAGAACCGTCTAAGCTTGTAGAAATGTCGAGGGACGCCTCGCCAGACGGGAGTTCAATTCTCCCCATCTCCACCAGCCCGCTGCACCCCGAAGGGGTTCGGCGGGCTGGTGTTACATGAAGGAGAATTGAGCCCCCGTGTGAAGATCGCTTGACGCCGGCACGCACGGGCATAAGATGAACAAAGCTATTTCACAGGAGGAGACCATGAGGTCAGCGCTGACCATCGTTGCCGCGGCCGTCATTCTGACCGCCGCCGCGTCCGCCGCGGAGCCGGCCAAGCCGGCGCCGCTCCCGAAGCCCGGCGATGCCGTCCGCATCGACGTCGAGGTCCAGAAGCCCACCTTGAGCCAGGCCCTCAATTATGACGCCCTGCGCATCGGCGACCCCGACAGCGAGAAGTTCGAAGATACCTGCAGGCCCAGCCTGCCGCTGTCCGTGGAGGTGATCGGAGTGATCGACGAGACCATCGTCGGCCGCTACCGTTCGCCGGCCAAGCCCGGCGACTTCATGGCCTGCGCCAACGGTTCGGTCATCCTGACCGACCGGGCCGGCTGGGCCGGGCTCAAGGCCCTCGAGGCCGCGGCGGCCAGGGAGAAAGCCGCCAAGGAGAAGCGGCGCGAGCAGATCAGGCGTCTGCTTCGGTCGCCGGCGCCGCCTTCGGCTCCGGCAAAATAACGCTCTCGCCGGCTCGGCGAGCTCACCCGGCTTAGGCCGGGTTTTTGTCTGCCCGCCGGCTCCGCGGCACTTGCCCGGCGCCTTTTTCTGTAGTAAATTCAGCCGGTTAGCCTGAGGCGCGGCCGCGGCCCCAGGTAAGAAATCAGCTTCAAAAGCGTCATCTATTGTGACCGGACAGCAGCCCGAAAACACCGAACAGGCCGAAGCTTTTCTGAAAGCCTACGATGAGCTGGCCGACGCCATCTTTCGGCACTGTTATTTTCGCGTCTACGACCGGGAGCGCGCCAAAGAACTGGTCCAGGAGTGCTTTCTGCGCACTTGGGAGCAGATCAGCCGCGGCCGCGAGATCAAGAACCTCAAGGCTTTTCTGTACCGGGTGGCGACCAACCTGACCATCGACGAAGCCCGCAAACGCCGCGAGGAGTCGCTGGAAGCCTGGTTGGAGAACGGCTTCGAGCCGGCCGCCAAGGCCGTCGCCGCTGATCAGGCCGAGGCCGGCCGCATTCTGTCCGCCGCCGCGCGCCTGGACCCCAAGTATCGCGAAGTGCTGCTCATGCGCTACGTGGAAGGGCTCGGCCCGGCCGAGATCGCCGAGATCATCGGCGAATCCGAGAACAACGTTTCCGTCCGCATCCATCGCGCCCTCGAACGGCTGCGGCAGACCGTGCTTTGAACGCTATGCCAGACAGACTGGATGACATCTTCAGTGAATTGGCCGCCCGGGCCCGGCTGACGCCGGACGAGAAGGCCCGGATCCGGGCCGTGCTGGCCGCGGCCGTTTCTGATACGCGCGCCGCCGAAAGGACCCCGTTGGTCTCCGCGGTCCGGGGTTGGAGCCTGGCGCTCGACCGTCTGACCCGCGTACTGCGGTCCGCCGGCCGTCCGGCTTTTGCCGGCCTGACGATCGCCGCCCTGCTCGCGGCGAGCGGCGGCGTGGCTTACGCCGCCGGCGGCGCCTTACCCGGAGAAACGCTTTATCCGGTCAAGGTCGGCGTACTGGAGAAGATCAGGGAAGCGGTCGCTTTGTCACCCGAGGCCAAGGCGGACTGGGAGACCACCCGCGCCGAACTGCGGCTGGAAGAGGCGAGGGAACTGGCCGAGCTCGGCCGGCTGGATGAGACCGCCAGGCAGGAGATCGACCGCCGTCTGAAAGAACATGTCGAACGGGCGCGCCGGCAGATAGCTGATCTTGAGGCCGGCGGCCAGGCCGAGGCTGCCGCCGAGCGCGGTTCCAACCTCGAGGGCTCGCTCAGGCTGCACGGACGCCAGCTTGACGGCGCCGCGGCCAAGAACGCGAAGCGGCCGAGCCTCGTCGATCGTCTGGCCGATTCGGCCAAGACCGAAGCGGAGAACACGTCGGCGCGCCGCCAGGTGATCCCGGGCGCGGCGGCCGGCGCCGCAAATGACGCGGTCGCGGCGCGGCGCGGAAAGACGGCGGCCGAACGCAAGGTCAGCGCGGTCCGGGGTTTCGTCGACGAGGACCGGGCGGAATTGGGAGTTGATGACGCCGGGCACCTGGATGAACTGATGGCCAAAGCCGAGGAAGAGATCCGCGGCGGCCGGGACCGCCTGGAAGCCGGCCTCTACGCCGACGCCAGCGCCTCCTTCAACAAGGCCCATGATATCGCCTCAGGCGTCAAAGACCGGCTGGAAAAAGCCAGGAAACTGATGGTCGGGGCCGAGGCGAAGCCGGTGATCAGGCCGGCCAGCCGGCCCCAGGCCGTGCCGGCGATCCAGCGCTTCGATGACCAGGACAAATAGGGATCAGCCCGGCGGAAGCCGGGTTTTTCCGCTTCGAACAGGCTTTTTTGGGCAGCCCGGAGGCCGCCGGCCGCCGGCTCGCGCGCCTTGCCGCCCCCTTTTGACCTGGCTGACGCGAATTGGTATATTTACGGCGAAGGCCTCGATGTTTGCGGTCTTCCGGCCGCTGACCGGGCCCAGAATGAAGATGCCGCCGGCGGTGCCGGCTTTATTCTTGCGATAAAGCGTCTGCCGCCCGATCCTCGGCGCGGGACCATTACGGCGATCCTATTATGAAGAATAAACACGACCATTGGCTCAACCAATTGACCGTCCTGGGCGTCTTTTTCGCCGTCGTTCTTATCGGACTGATCTACGGATTGCTGAACATGGACCTGACCGGGTTGCAGCAGCCCCTGAGCGCCCCGGTCCAGCCGGCGCCGACCGTCGAACAATACCAGGCCGATGCCGAAGAGATCCTGTCGCCCTTCCTGGTGCAGGCCTCGAAAATGACCGCCGCCGATCTGGCCTCGGCCGACCCCGTGCTGATCGATCTGGTCCAAAAGACCCAGGAACGGCTGCTGCGCCTGCGCGTGCCGAAGGAAGAGAAAGAGGCGCACCTATCCTTTGTCCTGCTGCTCGACCAGTGGCGCCGGGCCCTCTCGGGTTCTTCGGCCGATCAAGGGTCGGTGTTGGATAACACACACGCTGTCGTCAGCCAGAACGCCTGGCTGTCGCAGTGAGCCCCGCCGGTCCGATGCCGGCCGGGCCGGAAAAGTTCGGCCCGCGTTCGCGGCGGGCCGGTTTAGTTTCTATGACCAGGACCGAAGTCGACAGCGCAGCCGACCGGCAGGCGCTGAAAAAAGAGATCGTGGGCGAGATCAAGCGCGACGCCCGCCAGCGCAAGCTTTTTGGCTGCGGCGGCTGCCTGATATTGGCCCTCGTCGTCATCGCCGTGCCGCTGATCTGGGTTGCTTCGATCGCCGCCCGTTCGGGCTTCGTCCGCGTGCCGCTCTTGTCCGGCTGGCTTTACCATCCGTCGCAGCCGGCCCGCCAGGTGACGCCCCTCGTCGGATCGGACTCGAACGCCATCCTCAAGGCCGTGATCTCGGCCAACAAGTACGAGCCCCAGACCGGCATCATGACCGTCCGTTTCACCGAAGCCCAGCTGACCACTTTCGTGAGCCAGGCCGTCGCCGCCCGGCCGGACCTGCTGCCGTTCCCCGTCAGTTCGGCCCAGATCGCCGTCGACACGACCGGCGTCGAACTTTTCGTCATTTCGCCGCAGGGCTCGGGCAGCACCACCATCAAGATCAGCGTGACGCCCCGGGTCGAGAAGGAGAAGCTGGAACTGACGGTCAACGAGATCGTGTTCGGCAGCCTGGTCGTGCCCGATTCCATCGGCAACGCCCTGGTGGCGGCGATCGACCAGAAGCTCAACGACGCGCTCAGCGCCTCGATGGCCGACATCGGCACGCTGGAGGGCGTGAAATTGGAGAAGGGGTCGCTGACGGTCAGTTTCGTGCCGAAGATCACGTCGCATTGATCATATGAAACAGACGGTCCGCTACGTCGCATACGCCATCGCCCCGCTGGTCGGCCTGGGCCTTTACGCCGCGGCCCGTTTTCCGCTGGGGCTGGCCGAGGGCAAGTTCATGGCCTGGGCGGCCATCTCTTTCACGACGACGCTGGTCGTGTCCGCGGCCTCTTTCCTGGTCGTTCGCGTCAGTCGTCCCGGCGGCAGCTGGCTGCCCTTCGTCGAACCGCCGCTGTTCCTGACCCTTTCGTCCTTCCTGGCGCTGCTGCTCATCGAGACCTCCTTCGGCCGATACGGCGCGGCCGTTCTGGTGATGGTCCTGCTGGCGGTGTATTTCGAGAACCTCCGGGCCTCCGAGAGCGGCAGCGGGCAGCCGGCCGATCTGGTCCATCTGGCGCACGCGCTCGACTTCGTCGGACTGTTCTTCGTCTCGGCCTTCGCTTTCGAGATCGGCACCTTCTTTTACGTGCCCGTGCCTCTCCTGGCCCTGGCCATGGCCCTGGTCGGCGCGGCGGCGGCAGCGGCGGACCTCTGGCGGGCGGGCTTTTCCGTGCGCGACCAGGTCTGGCTGGTCGGCGCGCTCGCCGCGCTGTCGGGCGAATTGTTCGTCGCCCTGAACTTCCTTCCCATCTCGAACCTGGTCAACGCCGCCGTCGGCGTGGTGCTTTTCAGCCTCGCGCTGCAGGTGGCCAAGCACGTGCTCTCCGGAGCAGGCGAGTTCAAATACGTCCGCCGGGAATTGGCCGTGTCCTCGGCGCTGGTCGTGGTCTTACTCCTGACGGCCAAATGGATCTGAATTCACTATGACAGCCGATCAGTCAGGACGGGACCGCGTCCCGCGTTATCGTTCAGCCGTATCCGTGGTGCTGCTTAGCGCCTTTTTCGGCCTGGCCGCCGGCCTGGTCGGCACGATCCTGGCCACCGTCTACCTGCTGCCGGCCCCGGAATCATCGGGCACGACCTTCCTGGCGGCCCGCGAACGGCCGTCCGGCGCCGCCCAGGAGGCGGCGCGCGTGCCCTCGCCGGTCGAGACCGCGTCGCGCTCTTCGGTCCTGTTCTTCGCGGCCAAGCCGGCCGGCAAGTCCGTCCTCGACCAGATCTACTTTCCCGGCGACGCCGTCGCCGCGGGCGTCGTGCTGACCTCCGACGGCTGGCTGATCTCGTACGGCGACGTCCTGTCGCGCCATGAGGCCGCCGGCCTGGTCGCCGTCATCGGCTCCAAGAGCTACCAGGTCAACGACCTGGTGGCCGACCACTACTCCGGCGCGGTCTTCGCCAAGATCGAGGCACTGAACCTGCCGGTGGTCAGTTTCGGCGACGCCGGCGAATTGGCGCCCGGCGACCCGGTCTTCGCTTTTGACGCTTTGCGCGGCGCCCGCCGGCTGGATTTCGTCGGTTATGACGACCGGCTGGCCGCCTCGGCGTCCGATCTCGTGGTCTCTTCGGAAAAGATCCAGAAGGTCCTCAGGCTGTCCGCGGCCGAAGGCGTGCCGACGGGCTCGATGCTCCTGGACCGGCTCGGGGAAGCGGTCGGCGTTTTCGCCGGCAACGAGGCGGTCGGTTCGTACGGCGTGCCGGTCCAGTCCTTCTCGAGGCAGATCGGCAGCGTGCTGCATGACAAGACCTCGCCCCGGCCCTACCTGGGAGTGAATTACCTGGACCTGTCGCGTCCGCTCGGAGGGTCTTTCGCTCCCGGCGGGGCGACCCGCGGCGCCCGGCTCACGGCCTCGCCCGACGGCCGCCAGCCTGCCGTGGTCAAGCGCGGTCCGGCCGCGGCCGCCGGTCTTCGCGAAGGGGACATCATCGCCGCCGTCAATGACGAGGAGATCACCGCGCGCCGGGCGCTTTCCGACATCATCGCCGACTATGATCCGGGCGTCGAGGTCACCCTGCTCGTCGAGCGGGGACAGCCGGAGGCCGGACGGTCGGCCGGACAGGTGACCGTCACGGTCAAGCTGGGCGAGGCCAAATGACCTCCGGAAGGCCCGGTCCGGCCGTCACGGCAGCGTTGACAAACGGGGGTTTTCGTGCTAATATCCTCGGTCATTCAGCGGTATAATATAAGCATGCAGGAGATCAATTACACCGGCGTCCTGTTGAGGCGCTGGAAGACGATCATCGCTTTCGGCCTGGCCGCCGCCGTCTTCGGCGCCGGGCTGAGCTTCCTTTTCCCGCTGCAGTACAGCTCGACCATGCGCCTGCTGGTCATTCAGAAACAGCTCTCCGAGACCGACCCGTACACGGCCATCAAGGCCTCCGAGCAGATCGCCGACAACCTCGGCCAGATCATCTATACCACCTCGTTCTTCGACAAGGTGCTGGCCGCCAAGTTCAACGTCGACCAGTCCGTCTTCAGCCAGGACGAGATCAAGCGCCGGCGCCAGTGGCGCCAGATGATCGGCACGCAGGTCGTCCGCGGCACCGGCATGCTGACCGTGACCGTTTACGATGTCGACCGCGACCAGGCGGAACAGATCGCCCGGGCCATCGCTTTCGTCCTGACCACCGAGGGCTGGCAGTACGTCGGCGGCGGAGACCTCCAGGTCAAGCTGGTGGACGAGCCGCTGCAATCGCGCTTCCCGGTCCGTCCCAACGTTCCGGCCAACGCTTTCACGGGTCTCGTCCTCGGCGTCATCGCCGGTTCCGGCTACGTCATTTCGGCCGGCCGAAAGCGGGGGCTGTTCGAGATCCCGGAGTGAGCCGGCGGCCTGGGCGGCCGCGCGCAGCAGCTAAAAGACGTAAAACCCTCTTGAACAGAGGGTTTTTTGGCTCCCGAGCCGAGTCAAAAACCCTTGACAATTGGTCCTGGTTATGCTATATTGCCTTGTTCGTTCAATGGACTGATCATCGTTTTTCGCTCAGTGCAGCGTTGAAACCGTTTGACAGACGGCGAAGATGCCTCCTCCTTATCTTCGCCTGTCGGTCAGACGGTTCCAGCGCTTCACACATAAAAGAGCTGGAAGATCATTGAAAACTTGTCGGAACGAGAAACCCCCGGACCCGCCCCAAAAGGGCACAGCCAACCCCGCTGGGGTAGGAGGATGACCATGAAGAAGATCGTCTGCACCGTCATCGCGCTGCTCTGCCTGGCGGTCACCGGCCAGGCCCGCGCTCAGGAGAACCAACCCCTGCCGCGTTACGTCTGGACCCCGCCGCCCGAGCTCGCTCAGTGCGTCACCGCCTGCGCCGCGCAGGTCAAGTGCGAGCAGAAGCCCGTCACCTGTCCCGCCGGCCTGGCCGCGCGGAACGACGGACGGGTCAAGCAGCTGGAGAGCCGTCTCGCCGAGCTGAAGCAGAAGGTCGCCAAGCTGGAGAAGCAGGTCGGCCTGCTGGCCAAGCGCGACGCGACGCTCGAGAAGCAGCTGACCGAGGCCCGGGCCGAGACCGCGAAGGTCCACGAGGAGCTCCTGGTCAAGTACCGGCTGCTGCTCAAGGACATCGTCGACCTCGGCGCCAAGGACGCCGTGCTGGAGGAGAAGATCGCCGAGATGCAGGGCACCGTGACCAAGCTGAACGAAAGGCTGGACTCTCTCGAGAGCCGCCTGAGTCCAGTGCAGTTCGGACCCCGCCTCGGTTTCCTCTGGCTCAACTCCCTGGACGGCACGCGCTACACGGCCATGCCGGTCGGCGCCCGCCTGACGCTCAGGATGACGGACCTCGTCGACCTCAACGTCGACGGCAACCTGCTGGTGTCCTTCACCAAGGACCGCCCGCTGGGCAGCCAGGTCCGCGGCAGCGTCGGCTTCAACTTCACTGACTGGTTCAAGCTCGAGGGCGGCGTGTCCGCGACATGGGCCGGCTACAACAGCCAGCTCAAGGCCAAGTCGGCCTTCGTCATGGGCGACGTCACCGTCGACTTCCAGTACAAGTGCGTCTACGCCGGCGCGTCCTTCCTGATCGGTTCGGAGTTCGACAGAGGCAGCCCGGCATTCGCCTACGGCACCATGTTGAACCTCGGGCTGAGGTTCCCCTGACCGCAGTGAGTCCGGAGGGCGGCGAGAGTTCGCCGCCCTCCGCCAAGGTTCGCCACCGCTGAAAAACGAGAAAAAGGAGAAAGCCATGAAGACCCTGACCGCTCTCTGCACCGTCATCGCCACCGCCCTGTTCCTCAGCGCCTGCGGCGTCGAGGAAGGGGACGACGGCAGCAACGTGACCCCGCCCGCCGAGACGCCCGACGCCGGCACCCCCGGCACGGACGCCGGCACCCCCGAGCCCACCTACCTGCCCGCGCCGTTCAAGACGCCCGCCCCCGCCGTCCTCCAGTTCTCGACGGCCTACATCTCCGGTTCGCCCTGCGGCACGCTCGTCGGCGACCTCCCCGGGATCACCTGGGAGGAGGCCAAGGGCGTCGCCCTCGCGGACAAGGACATGAGCACCGGCGAGATCGACGGCTACCTGAGCACGGCCTACTCGGCCCCCGCCGGCACCTACCACGTGTCCTACCTGGACCGCGCGTGCCCCGGCGAGGTCCGCCAGACCACCGGCTGGGCCCAGTACGGCGACAAGAAGCTCCAGCTGCCGAAGATGAAGGCCGAAGATCGCGCCTTCCTCAACTGCACCTGGTACGACGCCGCCGCCAAGGCCTGCGTGACCGTCACGAACCCCGGCTGCAACATCGTCTTCACGATGGACGCCGCCGGCAACGTGACGCCCGCCGGGAACATGAAGGACTACAACCTCGAGTCCGACAAGGACTGCAACAAGTAGCCTCCGGGCTACCCCGCCTTCAAGGCGGCTGACCACCTGGTCAGCCGCCTTTTCTTTATGCCGCTGATACCCTCAGCGGGCAGCCTGCTCCTGCCTCCAGCCGGTGGCTTTGTCGCCGGATTATGGGTACAATAAGCCTGTTATGCCGCGAACTGACGGAAAAATAAGCAGATTCCTCGAAGCGCAATTCGGACTGAAGCCGTCTGACGACCGCAGGTTCCTGGGACTGTTCTTGGCCGTCGCCGTCCTGGCCGGGGTCCTGGTCGTCCTGACCACGCCCTGGAAAGCTTTTGCCCTGGTCTTGGCGCTCCTGGTCTTCCTGGCGGCCTTCTACCGACCCGAACTCATCGTCATTTTCCTGGCGGTCTTCATCCCGCTCGAGCCGTTCCTGCTCAAATTCGTCAGCGACGAGGTCTACGTTTACGCCCGGTATTTTTCCGAGAGTTTGGTCTACGTCCTGGCCGCCTCCGTCGCCCTGCGCGTGGTCCTGCGGCGCCGCCGGATCAAGGCCACGCCGCTCGACCTGCCGTTCATCTTTTTCCTGATCGTGGCCGCGGCCTCGCTCGTGGTCAACGCCGTCCCGCCGTTCATCGGCCTGCTCGGGCTGCGCCAGATCATCAGGTTCATCCTGCTCTTCTTCCTGATCGTTTATCTGGACCCGGAAAAGCCGTTCATCAAGAAACTGACCCTGCTGATGTTCGGCGTCACCCTGTTCGAGGGCCTGCTCGGGGGCATTCAGGCGCTCGCCGGCGGCGCGCTGGACGAGTTCCTCATCCCCAGCGAACGCCGCTTCTACGAAAGCATCCAGCTCACGAGCGGCACCCAGCAGTTCTGGTCGCCGGGCGCCCGGGTCTTCGCCACCATGGGCCGTTACGACCAGCTGGGCACCTTCCTCTGCTTCTTCTTCCTGCTGGCCGTCGGCCTGCTCTACTGCGTCAAGGACAAGCGCTGGCGCCGCGGTCTCTGGGGCGTCCTGCTCCTGGCCCTGCCCGGATTCGTGATGACCCTGTCACGCGCCTCCTGGTTCGGCCTGGCCGGCGGGATCATCCTGATCGGGGCGCTGCTGATGAAAGATACGCGGGTCAGGCTGGCCGTCGCGGCCATCGCCGTCATCGCCCTGGGCTACGCCGGCATCGCCGGGCTGGTCGTCCGTTACATGACCGAATATCCGAGCCAGACGCCGGTCGAGCGCTTCTTCGAGGCTTTTTCCTACGAACGCTGGCGCGGCGAATACTACGGGCTGGGCCGCCTCTATTGGATCGTCCAGACGCCGCTCGTCGTGGTCCGGTCATCGCCGATCCTCGGCGTCGGCCCGGGACAGTTCGGCGGCGGCGCCGCGGCCGCTCTGGGCAATACGGCGGTCTACCAGAAGCTCAACCTGCCTTTCGGCGTCGGCGGCACCGGCGGCTACATCGACAACAACTGGTTCAGCCTCTGGGGCGAGACCGGCACGATCGGCGTGCTCTTCTATGGCTGGATGATCTGGTCGCTGGCCGCCATCGGCTGGCGGGTCTGGCGCGGCTCGCGCGACGAGTTCACCCGCGGCCTGGCCCTGGGCTACGTCGGCTGCGTGGCCGCGGTCGCTTTTCAGGCTTTCCTGGCGACCTATTTCGAGGTCAGGACCCTGGCCCTTTATCTCTGGCTTTTTGGCGCCTTCGTCTACGTGCTCGGACGGCGCGAGAAATTGTATGCCTAAGGGATCGAAACGGGGGAACGGCCGCCGCCGAGGGCTGCCGTCCGGCAGCCAGGCGATCGTCTGCAGCGCCTGCCTCATGGGCGTGCCCTGCCGTTACGACGGCCGGTCCAGGCCGGAATCCAGGCTGCTGGCCGTCGCCGCCCGCCGGGTCTGCGTGCCCGTCTGCCCCGAACAGCTCGGCGGCCTGCCGACGCCGAGAGACGCGGCCGAGCGCCGCGGCCGCCGCGTCGTCACCGCCTCCGGCCGCGATCTGACCGCCGCTTTCGATAAGGGCGCCCGGGCCGCGCTGAACGCCGCCCGGCTGGCCGGCGCCCGAGTCGCCGTCCTGAAACGGGGCAGCCCGTCCTGCGGCTCCGGCTGGATCTATGACGGCACGTTCACCGGCCGCCGGAAGCGCGGCGACGGCGTGACCGCGGCCCTGTTCAAGGCCGCCGGCCTGCGCGTCCTGACCGAAGAGGATCTCTAGTCCCGGCACGTTATGAAGATCGTTTTCGCCAACAAATTCTACTATCTGCGGGGCGGCGCCGAGCGGTACATGTTCGACCTGCAGAAGCTGCTGGAGTCCAAAGGCCACGAGGTCGTGCCTTTCGCCATGCGCGACTGGCGCGACCGTCCCTCGCGCTGGTGGCGCTATTTCGTCAGCCCGGTCACGACCCACAAGGTCACCTTCTCCCCGGGCGCCCTGCGCACGGCCGGCCGGGCCCTCTATTCGTTCGAGGCCGGGCATAAATTTTCGGCCCTGTGCGACAAGTTCAAGCCGGACCTGGTCCACGTGCACAACATCTACCGCCAGATCTCGCCGTCCATCCTGCCGGCCGCTAAAAAGCGCGATCTGCCCGTGGTGATGACCATCCACGACTACAACCTGATCGCCCCCAATTACACGCTGTTCCACGACGGCAAGATCTGCGAGATCACCAAGCCGCACAACTACTGGGCGGCCGTCCGGCATCGCTGCGTCAAGGATTCGCGGACGGCCAGCTGGCTGACCGCCGCCGAACTGGCGCTGCACCGGCGGCTCGGGCTGTACGAAAAGAACGTGGATGCCTACATCGCCCCGAGCCGCTTCGTCAAGGCCATTTTCAACGAGTACGGCGTGGGGGACGACCGGATCAGGGTGGTGCCGCATTTCATCGACGCCGCCGACTGGGAGCCCCGCTATGCCGGCGGCTACGCCCTGTATGTCGGCCGGCTGTCGCCGGAAAAGGGGGTCGATATCCTGATCCGCGCCGCCGCCGCGGCCAGGAACGTGCCGCTCCGCATCGTCGGCACCGGGCCCGAGGAGGCGGCGCTCAAGAAGCTGGCCGGCTCGCTCGGCGCGGCCAACGTCGAATTCCGCGGTTTCAAGGAGAATGAAGAACTGCGCGCCGAATACGCCGGCGCCCGCTTCGTGGTCATTCCTTCGGTCTGGTACGAGGTCTTCGGCCTGACCGCGCTAGAGGCCTACGCCGCGGGCAAACCGGTGGTCGCCTCGGAGATCGGCGGCCTGGCGGAGCTGATCCAGCCGGGCAAGACGGGCGTGCCGGTCTCGGCGGGTGACGTCGCCGGCCTGGCCGAGGTCATCAACGGCCTTTGGAAGGACCCGGTCGCCTGCGAGCGCCTGGGTCGGGCCGGACGGGCCTGGGTTGAGAAGGATTTCTCGCCGGAGACCCATTACGAGCGCATCATGAAGGTCTACCGCGAGGTTTCCTAGGCGTCCGCGGTCCGTTCGCTGGAATATCAAAGACCGCCGGGTCAGGACCCGGCGGTCTTCTTTATATATGTCAGGCCTGGGCGCCGGCCGTCTTGGCCTTGGCCCGCGTCGCGACCGAGGCGTAGACCTCGTCCACGGCAGCGGCCACGTCGTCCCAGTGGTAATTGGCCACGACGAACTCCCGGGCCGAGCGGCCGATCTCTCCGGCCGTCCGGGGGTCGGCGATCAGGCAGCGCAGCTTCCTGGTCAGGTCGGCCACGCTGCGGTTCTTGAAGTTCAGCCCGTGCTCCCTGGTCACTTCCATGATCTCGGGGATGTCCGAGGCCAGGACCGTCTTGCCGTAGCTCATGGCCTCGAGCACGGCGATCGGCAGGCCTTCGGATTCGGAAGGATGGACCACGGCGTAGGCGTTGGCGAAGACCTGCTCCAGGGCTTTGCCCTTGAGATAGCCGGTGAAGACGATATCGGCGTCGCCGCCGGCCAGCTTCTTCAGTTCGGCGACGTAGTCATCGGTGAAGGCCGAGTCGCCGACGATGGCCAGCTTGAGGCCGCGGGTCAGGCCGCGCCGCTTGAGATTCTTGAAAGCCTGGACGAGGTAATGGGCGCCCGTGTGGCGGACCAGCCGCGAGACCATGGCGACGTAGCCGCCCTTCTTCAGGCCGAGAGCGGCCAGCTTGTCGGCGCCGGTCCGGCCGGGCCGGACGATGCCGTTGGGCACGTAGCGGGCCTCGCGGTTATAGCGGTCGCGGCAATAGGCCTCGAGGGTCTTGGACACCGTGATCGTCTCGTGCGGGAAAGCGCAGGCGGCCGCCTCGCCCAGGCCGAGCATGAACCTGGCGAAAGCGTTCCATTTCTGGTGCTTGCGGTCGATGCAGTGGAAAGTGGCCACGACCCGGAT
>JBAIXY010000107.1:0-6172 GCA_037916205.1 Vicinamibacterales bacterium
AGTTTCGTACGGTAGGAGTGTCTGGTCAAAATAGCGAATTGGAAACACGCTTGGACCGCCAATCTACAAACAAAAAGAGACTCCTCTTGTTGAGAAATCCCTTTTGGTAGCCCCACGGGGAATCGAACCCCGATTACCACATTGAAAGCGTGGTGTCCTAACCATTAGACGATGGGGCCATGGATGGCCGTTCTGAATTGAAGGTTCGCCCCCGAACGACTTTGTTTTAATTGAAAGCGCGGTGTCCGTTTCGCTCGCGTAGAAATTGAATCGCTCGCGAAACCCCGGGCGACCCTTGTCGCCCGTGCGGCGCTGCGCCGGCTCGCGCCGCACCCATTAGACGATGGGGCCGTTAAATTAGCGTAAGGCCAAGTTTAGGTAAAAAAAGACCGCCCGTCAAGGCGGCCGGAAGCCGTTCGAGGTCAGCTGACCTCGATGATCTCGGCACCAAGGAACCATTCCAGTACAACTGCCAAGTGCCGCATCCGCTCCAGGTCGGCGTAGCGGTAATGCAGGAGGTACTCTTCGCCTCCCTTCGGATGCAGCCACCAGTCGTTGGCCGAACCGATCTGCAAGCGGTCGGGGCTCGGCCGCCAGACGTCGGCCGTTCCGTAGATGAGCTGGCACAACCTTTGCGCCAGTTCCACCTGCTGCCAGCGCCGGGCATAGAACCTGATCATTGCCGCCTCCTGTGCTGTCGGTGGGCGGCCGCACCTTAGACCATCCGGCTCGTCGGGTCAACCGGCCCGCCGCGTGGACAAGCCGCTGGTCGTGGTATAATCTTGGTCAGCTATGAGGATCCTGGGCATCGAATCATCCTGCGACGAGTCGGCCGTGGCCTGGCTGGAAGCCGGCCCGACCGGCGTCCGGAAGCTCACGCATCTCGTCGCCAGCCAGGAGATCCACGCCAAGTACGGCGGGGTCGTGCCGGAAGTGGCCGCCCGCGAACATTCTTCGGCCCTGCCGCCGCTTCTCGCCGCCCTGGCCGACAAGGTCGCCGGCAAGCCGGACGGCCGCCTGCTCGCCCGCCAGGTCGATCTCATCGCCGCCACCCGCGGCCCGGGCCTGATCACTTCGCTGAAGGTCGGACTGGACACCGGCCGGGCGCTGGCCGCCGCCTGGCGCAAGCCGGTCATCGGCATCAACCACATCGAGGGCCACATCTACGCCAACTGGCTGCCGGGCGGCGCGTTCGACAAAGGTTACGGCCGCGCGCCCGACGTCTTTCCGATACTGGTACTGGTCGTCTCCGGCGGTCACACGGAACTCCTGATGATGAAAGGCCACGGCCGCTTCCAGCTGCTCGGCGCGACGCGCGACGACGCCGCCGGCGAAGCCTTCGACAAGACGGCCAAGATGATGGGCCTCGGCTATCCGGGCGGCCCGGCGCTGTCCAAGCTGGCCACGAACGGCGACCCGCGCAAGTACGATTTCCCGCGGCCGATGATCAACGAGCCGCACGATGAGTTCTCTTTCGCCGGGCTGAAGACCGCGGTCCGCTATTTCCTGCGCGATCGCCAAGGGTCGATGGCCGAGCAGACTTTTCTGGCCGACACCGCCGCCTCGGTCGACCAGGCCATTGTCGACGTGCTCGTGGCCAAGACCGTGCGCGCCGCCAAAGCGCGCAAGGTCAGGACCGTGCTCCTGGCCGGCGGCGTGGCCGCAAACCGGAAGCTTCGCGGCTCGCTGGCGGCCAGGCTGGCGGCCGAGGTCCCGGATGTCCGCTTCGCCGAGCCGCCGCTCGAGTACTGCACGGACAACGCGGCCATGATCGCCGCCGCCGGATACTTCAACGCCAAGCGCGCCCGCCTCGGCGACTGGGTCGGCATGGACGCCGACCCGCACTGGGAGCTCGGCCGTCAACGGCATTGACCCGATCTCCATAACGCCAACGCGTATGAAGAAGACCATCGTCATCAAGAACCTCCACGACCTGCACCTGTTCGCCAAGCGTTTCTCCCGGACGTTGCGCGGCGGCGACATCATCGGCCTGGTCGGCGACCTCGGTTCCGGCAAGACCACTTTCGTCCAGCATCTGGCCGAGGACATGGGAGTGAAGAAGACCGTGCGCAGCCCGACCTTTGTATTGCTGCAGGAATACCAGACCAGCAAGGAATTTCGCGAGAAGTACAACGTCAGCCGGCTCTGCCACATCGATGCCTACCGACTCAACAACGAGAACGAACTGTTCGCCATCGGTTTCGAGGATTACGTCGAGCGGCACGACACCGTCATCCTGTTCGAGTGGGCCGACCGCATCCCGTCGGTGCAGTGGCTCGATCACTATCGCGAGGTCCGGTTCGATTTCGGCGAGGAGGGCCAGAGGCTCGTGACCTACGACAAGAAGTCGATCTCCAAGCGCTGATCGTCAGAAAGCCCCGGCGCCGCCGGGGCTTTTTGTATCGGGGCACCAGGATTGACAAGAGCCGTTTTTTCTGCTATGGTATGCGGTTCCTGTCACGCTGGCGGGGACATTGAAGCTCATTCCAACCGATAAAGGAGCTTACGATGAGGACCCTCCTGGCCATCTCCTGCCTGACCGTCCTGACCGCCTGCGAAGTGCCGATCGATGATCAGCCCGTGCCGCCCGGCGTGCCCGACTCCTCCCGACCCGACGCCTCCGCCCCGGTCACGGTCCAGCCGGCGGCCGACGCCGGCGCCCCCGCGGCGCCCGACGCCGCCGCCATCCAGCCCGACGCCGCCGAGCCGCCTCCGCCCTGCCTGCCCGACCCGTTCATCCCGGTCGGCCCCGGCGAGTTCCAGCTCGCCGGCTGGCTCGAAGGCGGTTCGCCCTGCGCCTTCATCGACGGCCTGCCGCCGACCGGCGAACCGACCGACGATTTCCTCTACGACGAGGACTACGACGGCCACGGCGTCGACTACCTGACGGTGTCGCGCGCCATCCCGGCGGGCGAGTACGCTATCGGCCTGGCGGCGATGGACTGCCGGACCCACCAGTTCGGCGACACCCGCGTCTACGACGAGCGGACCCTGGCCAAGGTCAGGGGCGCCGATCGCGACATCTTCACCTGCCTGGGCATCCCGGTCATCAACTGCAACGACTGCGGCGGCTACGCCTGCGACTGCTACGTGATGCGAACCGAGTGGCTCTGCAAGCTGGAGATCAAGGTCGCCGAGGACGGCACCGTGTCCGGCAACGGACGCATGATCAACGGCGCTCCGCCGGTCCACTGCCAGTAGGCTCCATCGAGAAGTTCGGCCCCCTTTTCGCCTGAAAAGGGGGCTTTTTTATTGCCGAGGCGGCGGGAGGGGGTTGACAAAGGCCCCTTTTTATGCTATATTATGGCGTTCTTTGTAAATTTGGCGGACAAATTCCAACGCTGGAGGAGAGTCATGGAACTTATCGGAAAGCTGCTGGGCATCGGCATCTTCGGCTGGCTGATCCTGGCCGTCTGCGACAAGTGCGGCGAACCCCGGCACGGCAACGGACGTCCCATTCCCAAGTACGTGCAGACGTCCAACGGCATCGTTCGCGCCGACCGGGTGCGGCCGCAACCGCAGCCGGCGCAGGTCGTGACGCCGTCGCTTCCGATCGGTGCGCCGCCGAACGACCCGGCGGCACTGATCATGGCGGTGAGCAACCGCTACGACGTGCCGGCCGGCGCCATCTACGGCATCTGGATGAAGGAGAGCGGCGGCCTGCGTTCGGGCTGGGGCAGCGGCAAGGGCTGGGTCCTGGCCGCGGACATGGTCCAACCGGGCAGCGAGTGCCAGAGCCACTACGGCGCTGACAAGTGCCAGAAGCTCTGGCGAGCCCTGCAGGGCCTCTGCCAGCAGACGCGGCGGAACGGTTCGCAGGTCTGCGATCCGAACCAGGTCAGGGCGTCCTACGCGCTGGCCATGGGCCCGATGCAGCACCTGCCGACCCTCGGCCTGCGCTGCGGCGGCAACGGATCCTGCTCCTGGGCCGACCATGTCGTCGACTTCGACGGCGACGGGGTCTTCGACCCCCACAGCCTTCCCGACGCCATGGCCTCGACGGCCAAGCTGATCAACAGGTACTTCCGGGAGGAGGGGAGCTGGCAGCGGGCCATCAACCGGTATTACGGCTCGCAAAAGGAGGGCTACTTCGAAGGCACCGAATACCGGGCCGGCGTCGTCGACTACTGGCAGCGCTGGTGCCAGGTTCCCGGCAACTGCCGGAGTCCCGCCCTCGTCTCGTCCGCCATGCCCACCGCCTACGCGGAGCGGTAGTCAATCCGCGTACTTCTCAAGAGAGGCCGGGTCCCGTCCCGGCCTCTTTAATTTGTCTTCAACGCCTTGTGTTTTAGGGCGGCCCGGTGTTAAGTTCGGAACAGCGGCACACCTTATATTCAGGGCCGCTGCTCTGTCGTCAGGACGGCAGGAGGCAGGTCATGATGTTCCTTAAAATTTCCAACCGCGGTTCGTTCAACCGCAAATTTCTTGAGCTCATCGGGCTGACCACCAAACGCGGCCAGCTGGACGACTCGACGATCATCGGCTTCAAGGGTTCCGGCACCAAGCTGGCCCCGGTCGCCGCTCTCCGTCTCGGCCTGAACATCGCCATCGCTTCGAGCGACTATCTCGGCCGCTACCTGCTGCGCTACGAGGTCGAGGACGTGGAGGTCGACGGCCTGAAGGCCAAGCAGGTGCACTTCCACTACGACCCGGCCGGCGAGAAGGACGGCAAGCCGTTCAGCCAGCGCTACCCGTCGCAGATGACCCTCGACGCCTTCCCCGACTGGGACCAGCCCATCGGCAGCGACGGCCAGAGCGCCTTCAAGGTGCTCCGCGAGTACGTCTGCAACGCCTATGACTCCGGCGAGTTCCATCTCGAACTGGTCGAGCGCCCCGAACTGGCGCCGCCCGGCCAGACCGCCGTCTACCTGCAGTACACGCCGGCCATCCAGGCGCTCTTCGCCGAGCCGTCGCGCTACTTCAAGTTCATCTACGCCGGGACGCCCGAGCGGCCGGTCTTTTCCGTGCCGGGCGTCGGCGAGATCTACGCGAAGTCGGAGTCGGACAAGACCCGTCTGTTCGTCCTCGGCGTGCTCGTCGAGTGTTCGGACCGTTTCTGGCAGGAGTCGCTCTACGACTACTCGCTCCAGGCCAAGTCGCTGATCTCCGAGGAGCGGGTGATCAAGAACACCTACGAGTACCAGAAGGAGCTCGGCCGGCTGTTCAGCCGGCTGACCGACGTCTGCATCGCCGCCAATGTGCTGCGATCGGTCCACACCTGCGGCGCCGCCATCGAAGAGTCGGCTCTCGGCCACATCGAGATGCTGGCCGGCGACGCGCGGACCTGCTGGCGCTCGGCCAGCGACGCGGTCTTCGGCGCGAAGGCCTGCGTCGGCTCGGGCAAGGAGGTCGTCGACAAGGACGCCCGCCAGATGTACGGCTACAACGTCGTCTCGACGGAGACCGCCCGGCTCGGCAAGTTCCTGCTCCAGCTGGGCCTGCCCAAGGCCGCGGACATCGTCCCGGCGTCGAACAAGGTCGAGGAGAACCTCGACTACGTCCTCCTGGACTACGGCCTGCTCGACGAACCCAGCCGCCAGCGCTTCGAACAGGCTTTCGCCATGTTCGTCAGGCACTTCCCGGCGCGGGGCAAGTGGCCGGTCGTCTTCTACTATCCGCTGACCGACCAGCTCAAGGCCGCCGCCGGCTACGCCGGGCTCGACGGCAAGCACTGCGAGGAGGTCTGGATCGCCGCCAAGACGCTCCGGACCCTCGGTTCGGTCGCTGACCTGGTCAGGGTGCTCGTCCACGAGACGCGCCACTGCGAGACCAAGGTCGACGATTACGACCGCGCCTTCGTTGGAAGGAGCGACGACGAGGTCGTCCAGCTCATCTTCCGCGAGGCCGGCCGCGACCGTTACGACGAGGCCACGCTGCTGCCGCCGCTGGGCGTTCCCGGCGCCAAACCGAGGATCGTCGATCCGGCCAGGCGCCGCCGGCCCAAGCGCTGACTGTCCTTTCGAACTCAAAGGCCGCTGTCATCCGACAGCGGCCGTTTTTTATATCTGTTAACAGGGCGCCTGCTCGGGGTTCGCCTCGTCGAACGCTCTTTCTAAGAATGTACTTCAATTTCGGTAATTACTCGTTTAACTATCTCAGGGAAGCGTTCTCCGAGTCGAACCACTCGCGGCGCCCGTAGGCCAGCCATACTACAGTAGAATTGCGCTCGGCC
>JBAIXY010000108.1:0-3738 GCA_037916205.1 Vicinamibacterales bacterium
TTCGGCCGTCGCCGTGCTCAAGCGCCGCCTGGCGCCGTCCGCCGCCCTGAACGTCCGGCAGGAAAGCGAGACGCTGAACGCCGAGTGACCGTATGGAGAACCTGCGCAATTTCTGCATTATCGCCCACATCGACCACGGCAAATCGACCCTGGCCGACCGTTTCCTGGAGATCACCGGCACGGTGCCCAAGCGGGAGATGCGCGACCAGCTCCTGGATCAGATGGACATCGAGCGGGACCGCGGCATCACCATCAAGCTCCAGCCGGTGCGCATGGACCACCGGTCCAGGGACGGGCGCCAGTTCGTGCTCAACCTGATCGACACGCCCGGGCACGTGGACTTCACCTACGAGGTGTCGCGGTCGCTCGCGGCCGTCGAGGGAGCGATCCTGCTCGTCGACGCCACTCAGGGCGTTCAGGCCCAGACCATCGGCAACCTCTACCTGGCCCTCGACCAGAACCTGGCGATCATCCCGGTGGTCAACAAGATCGACCTGCCCAACGCCGAGCCCGAACGCAGCCGCGACGAGATAGTCCACCTGCTGGGCTGCCGGCCAGAGGACGTGCTCTTCGCTTCCGGCAAGACCGGCGAGGGCGTGCCCGAGATCCTGGAAACGGTCATCGCCAAGGTGCCGCCGCCCAAGGGCCGCGCCGACGCGCCGCTGCGCGCGCTGGTCTTCGACTCGACCTACGACCCGTACAAGGGCGTGGTCGCCTTCGTCCGCGTCGTCGACGGCAGCGTCAAGGCCCATGACAAGACGCATCTCGCGGCCACCGGGGTCACGAGCGAAACGCTCGAGACCGGCTGGTTCAAGCCGAAGATGAAGCCGGCCGACCGGCTCTCCGCCGGCGAGATCGGCTACCTGGTCACCGGGCTCAAGGACATCGAGTCCTGCCGCGTCGGCGACACCGTCACCGTTCCCGACTACCGCGAGGCCGGCGTCCAGCCGCTGCCGGGCTACAAGCAGATCACTCCGATGGTCTTCGCCGGCATCTTCCCCAAGGAGGGTGACGAGTTCGACAAGCTGCGCGAGGCCATGCTCAAGCTGAAACTGAACGACGCTTCGCTGTCCTTCGAACCGGAGCACCAGTCGGCCCTCGGCTTCGGCTTCCGCACCGGCATGCTGGGCCTGCTCCACCTGGAGATCGTCCAGGAGCGTCTGAAGCGCGAGCACGGGCTCGACGTGGTCGTGACCACGCCCTCGGTGGCCTATCACGTCACCCGCACCGACGGCGGACTGCTCACGGTCAAGAGCCCGCTCGACCTGCCCGACCCGACGCACATCCGGCTGATCGAGGAGCCCTGGGTCAAGGCCGACATCATCTCGCCGCGCGAGTACATCGGCGGCGTCATGGCGCTGGTCCAGGAGAAGCGCGGCCTCTATCGCGACACCGAATATCTGACCTCCGACGTTCGCGCCGGCAGCCGCGTGCTGCTGCACTACGAGATCCCGTTGTCCTCGATCCTGGTCGATTTTTACGACAAACTTAAGAGCGTCTCTTCCGGTTACGCCTCGCTGAACTACGAACTGATGGATTACCGCGCGGCCGACGTCGTCCGCCTGGACATCCTGGTCAACGGCGAGCCGGTCGAGGCTCTGGCCTCGATCGTCTACGAGGACGCCGCGCCGCGCGTCGCCCGGCGCATCTGCGAGACGCTCAAGGAATCGCTGCCGCGCCAGCAGTTCGAGATCAAGATCCAGGGCGCGATCGGCTCCAAGATCATCGCCTCCGAGAGGCTGGCGCCCTACCGCAAGGACGTGATAGGATACCTTTCCGGCGGCGACTGGACCCGCAAGCAGAAGCTGCTGAACAAGCAGAAGAAAGGCAAGAAACGGATGCTGCAGGGCGGCCGGGTGGATATCCCGCCGGAAGCTTTCTTCGCGGTGCTCAAAAAGAAAGATTAGCGTCGCTGACCGTCACTTCGTATGAAATTGTTCGGCAAAAAAAGGATCCGCCGGCGCGAACTGCGGCGCATCGTCTGGATCGCCATCACCGCGCTCGCGACCTTCGCGATGGTCTTCGCCACGTACGGTTCGGTGTTCAATAAATGATGCCGGCGGCACCGCGCATCGGCGCCGCGCTCCGGCGGCGCGATACTTTTTGACATGAGCAGGATGCGTTGGCGGCTGGCTTCCGACCCGCCGCCGGAGATGTTCAGCCGTTTTCCCGAACTGCCGGCCACGGCCGTGCGGCTGCTTTGGAACAGGGGACTCAGGACCCAGGAGCAGGTCGACGAGTTCCTCATGCCCGACTACGGACAGGATCTTCACGATCCTTTTTTGTTCCGCGACATGGAGCCGGCCTGCGCCCGCGTCTGGAGCGCGCTCAAGGCCGGCGAGCCGATCGTCGTCTACAGCGACTATGACGCCGACGGCGTGACCGGCGCCGCCGTGCTGGTCTCGACCTTCCGGGCCGCGGCCCGCAAGCTCGGCGCCGACCCTGAACTGATCGGCAGCTATATCCCGCACCGCGAACGCGAGGGCTACGGCGTCCGGTCCGAGGCCGTCGAGTCGCTGGCCAAGGCCGGGACCAGGCTCATCGTCACCGTCGACTGCGGCATCGGCTCGGCGGCCGAGGTGGACCTGGCCAGGAAGCTGGGCGTTGACGTCATCGTCGTCGATCACCACCAGGTGCCCGAGCGCGTGCCCGACTGCCTGACCATCCACCCGCTCGCGCCCGGCGAGACCTATCCCTACAAGCACCTGGCGGCCGTCGGCGTCGCCTTCAAGTTCGCTTCCGCTTTCATCGATTTCGCCGGCGAGCGCGGCGCCGCCTTCGAGCCGGGTTTCGGCAAGTGGCTTCTCGACCTCGTGGCCATCGCCACGGTCACGGATTTCATGCCGCTCGTCGGCGAGAACCGCACCCTCGAGCGCTACGGGCTGGTCGTCCTGAACAAGACCAGGCGCCCGGGGCTGCGCAAGCTGGTCGAGGCCGCCGGACTGAAGTTCGGCGATCTGGACACGGTCGCCGTCGGCTATTACATCGGGCCGCGGATCAATGCCGCCTCGCGCATCGACCATGGCCGGCTGGCCTTCGAAACGCTGATGGCCGAGACGGACGAGGTCGCGGCGCCGCTGGCAGAAAAACTGGACCGGCTGAACTCCGAGCGCCAGCGCTACACCGACGAGATCGTCACCGCCGCTCGGGCCATGATCGGCGACGGCGGCGGCCGGAAGGTCCAGGTGCTGGCCGGCGACGGCTGGGCATCGGGCATCGTCGGACTGATCGCCGGCAAACTCGCCGGAGAGCTCGGCGTGCCGGTATTCGTCTTCGGCCGCGACGGCGACAAGCTGGTCGGTTCCGGCCGCAGCGCCGCCGGCTTCGACGTCATGGCCGGCCTGGACAGGACCAAGCGTTTCCTGTCGCGCTACGGCGGCCACCCGCAGGCCTGCGGCCTGACCATCATCGGCGAGGATAACTTCCAGGGCTTCCGCCAGGAGCTCGAGGCCTACGCCGCCGAAGCCCTGGCCGGGCAGGACCTGCGGCCGGCCGTGGAAGTGGATGCCGAACTGAAATTGAGCGAAGTGACCTGGGAACTGGTAGAATGGCTGGAGAAGTTCGAACCGTTCGGCGAAGGCAACCAGCGGCCCAAGTTCCTGCTGTCCGGACTGCAGGTGATCTCGAGCCAGACCGTGGGCAAGACCGGCAAGCACGTGCGATTGGGCGTGCTCGGCGACCGGCCGAAAGAGAGCAAGCTGATCGGCTTCAATCTGGCCGCCGCCGCGGCCGCCTTCC
>JBAIXY010000109.1:0-7900 GCA_037916205.1 Vicinamibacterales bacterium
CGGGCCGGCCCCACACCTTTCCCGTTTAGGCGCGGGAAAGGCGTGGGGGACCGGACAGCGGAGGACAGGAAAAAATTCCGGTCCCGATACCCAGAAAAATGAGCCTTATGCAGCAAAAGTTAAGGAACATCCTGACGGCGGTCATGAGCGCCGGCTTCGCGGCCGTCCTGCTCCTGCCGACGGGCGCCAAGGCCCTGACCATCTCGCCGCCGACCATTGACCACCAGCTCAATCCCGGCGACACGGTGCTCGAGGTCATCAAGGTATTCAACGAGGACGACAAGCCGATCACCGTCTTCCCGCTGGTCGAGAACTTCACCGCCGGCACCGAGGAAAAGGGCCAGCCGCAGTTCTATCCGGCCGAGGAGGACAAGGACGGCACCGCCCTGGCCAAGTGGATCACGGTGGACACCCAGCCGCTGACCATCCAGCCGATGGAGCGGACCAACCTCCAGCTGGCCATCAACGTGCCCAAGGACGCCCAGCCGGGCGGCCATTACGGCGCGGTCCTGCTCTCGACCACGCCGCCCGAGGAGCGGACCGGCGTCGGCGTCGCGTCACAGCTGGCCACGCTCATCCTCATCCGCGTCTCCGGCGACGTCAAAGAGATCGGGTCGCTGGCCGAGTTCGGCTACGCCCATCCGCAGGTCTGGTACAACTACCGGCCGGTGGACTTCTTCATCCGCTTCGAGAACAGCGGCAACACCCACCTGCGGCCGGTCGGCAACCTGTTCATCAAGGACATGTTCGGCCGCCAGGTCGCCTCGATCCCGGTCAACACGCCGGATTACCAGAGCGTCCTGCCGAACAGCATCCGCCGCTTCGACTTCGGCTGGCAGGGCGGACCCGTGGCCGCGAGCGACGGCGAGCTGGCCAAGGAGTGGCAGGGCTTCGGCTTCGGCAAGTACAAGGCCACGCTGGTCCTGAACTACGGCAACGAGCAGAAGCTGATCGTTGACGAACGCGAGTTCAGCATCTGGCCGTGGCGGATCCTGACCATCGCCGGCGCCGGCCTGCTCGTGCTGATACTGCTCATCCTCGTGCTTGGCAGGCTCTACAACAAGTCGATCATCGCCAAGTACAAGAAGATGATGGACAAGGAGAAGAAGAAGCCGGCCGAAGCGAAAGAGGAGGAGAAGAAGTAAGGCACTTTCCAACGAATAGTCTCTGGTCCCCGGACCAGCCCCCACACCTTGCGAGCAGGGTGTGGGGGAGAGCGCGGGGGTCAGCCGCGATCCCTCCGTTCCTGGACGTGTTCAACCACGCACGCCTGGGATCGGTGTAGCGGCCGGTCAACGCGGAAAACAAAAAACCGGGACGCGTATCGGGGGATGGGGGTCTGCCGATGCCCGTCCGGGAAAGCAGCCGTCAGGGACGGCCGCTCCCCCGGGCGAAAAATACGCCCACTATAATATAGAAGGCGCTGTCCGATGAAGATAGGCCTGGAAAAACCGAAAAAGGCGCTCAGTGAAGCCGAAAAGAGGCTCCGCCGGTTGAATATCGGCATGGGCCTGGCTTTGTTCGCCATCGCGGCGCTCACCGCGGTCGTCTTCTTCGTGGGCGCGAGCGAGGTCACCAACCGGCAGGACAAGCTGTCCAACCAGAAGATCAACTCGACCTCGCTGCACACCATCAGCTTCAACCTGTCGGGCGGCAACACCTTCGCCGCCGGCGAACAACTGGCCATCCGCCTGTCCTCGCAGTTCACCCTGGGCGGCATCTGGGATCCGACCGACTTCACCCTCAACGACGGCACGATCCGGACCATCGCCGGCGTCAACGCCGGGGCGGGCGTCGTCACCGTGGCCTGCGCCGACGGCATCAATAACGTCGGCGTGGCCGTGAACACCACGGACAACTCGTTCCGGGTCATCCCCTGCGGCCCGTCGTTCACCGCTTCGGGCGCGGGCGTCTTCATCACCTTCACCATCGACGGCGCGACCCCGAACGGCACGGTCACCAACCCGGTCACCGCCGGTTCCTACGAGCTCAAGGTGCTCGACGGCGCGGGCGACTGTCTGGCCCCGACCGACAACTGCACGCTGGGCGTGGCCATCGCCGACGACACCCAGGTCGGCATCTCCGCGGTCGTCCCGGGCGGCAGCGGTGGCGGCGGAGGCGGCGGAACGCCGGACATCATTCCTCCGGTCATTTCCCTCATCACCGTCACCAACATCACGACGACCTCGGCGCTGGTCGGCTGGATGACGAACGAGGCGGCGGATTCGCTGGTGCGCTTCGGCCTGACCACTTCTTACGGCAACACGGCGGTCGATTCCGGCTTCGTCCTGACCCACAGCGTGCCGCTGACCGGCCTGAGCGAGGGGACGCTCTACCATTTCCAGGTCTGCTCCAAGGACCCGGCCAACAACCTGGCCTGCTCGTCGGACCAGACCTTCAGCACGCCCGACCTGACGCCGCCGGTCATCTCCGGCGTGGCCGTGACCAACATCACCGCCAACGGAGCCACGATATCCTGGAGCACCAATGAGCCGGCCACGAGCCTGGTGGATTACGGCACGGTGGCCGGGCCGCCTTACGCCCAGGGCGCCGGCGACTCCGGTTCCTATGTCCTGACGCACTCGGTCGTCCTGACCGGCCTCACGCCGGGCACCACCTACCATTACCGCGTCCGCTCCGGCGACGCCTCGGCCAACGAGGCTTTCACCGCGGACGCCACTTTCGCGACCCTGGCTCCGCCGCACACCACGCCGCCGGTCATCAGCGCGGTGACCGTCACGGCCATCACGGCCAACTCGGCGACGGTCACCTGGACGACCGACGAGCCGGCGACCTCCTACGTGGACTTCGGGCCCAACACCTCCTACGGCACGACCCTGGGCTCGTCGTCGCTCGTGACCAGCCATAGCGTGGTCATTTCTCCGCTGACCGAAGCCACTTTATACCACTTCCGCGTCCGCTCGGCCGACGCCTCCAGCAACGAGGCCTCGTCCGCCGACGGCACTTTCACCACCCTGGACGTCACCCCGCCGGTCATCTCGGCCGTGACGGCCACGAACATCACGACCACGACGGCCCGCATCACCTGGACCACCAACGAGCCGGCCGATTCGCTCGTCAATTACGGCAAGACGACCGGCTACGGCGCGAGCCAGACCAACGCCTCCATGGTCACGAGCCACCAGATCGACCTGAGCGGCCTCGACCCGGACACCACCTACCATTACCAGGTCAAGTCCAAGGACCCGTCGAACAACCTGGCGACCTCGGCCGACTTCACCTTCAAGACGCTCAAGCCGGCGCCGCCGGTGATCACGAACATCCAGGTCACCAACATCACCCAGACCACGGCCCGCATCACCTGGACCACCGACACCCTGTCGAACTCGGCGGCGGATTACGGCAAGACGATCACCTACGGCTCGACCCAGACCAACCCGACGATGGTCACCTCGCACCTGGTGCCGCTCTCGGGACTGACCAAGGGCACGACCTACCACTTCCAGGTCCGCTCTTCCGACGTCCTGGCCCAGGAGACGGTCTCCGCCGACGGCACCTTCTCGACCCTGGCCGACATCACGCCGCCCGCCAACGTCACCAACCTGACGGCGACGGCCGGCGACGGCATCGTCAACCTGAGCTGGACCAACCCGACCGATCCGGACTTCGCCGGCGTCAAACTGATGCGCAAGACCACCGGCTTCCCGGCCAACCCGTCCGACGGCACGCTGGCCTACGACGGCACGGCCCAGACCTTCCCGGACACCGGCCGGACGAACGGCGTGACCTACTACTACGGCGCCTTCACCTACGACGACGTGCCGAACTATTCGTCCGGCGCCGTGGCCAGCGCCACGCCGGCCGGCCCGCCGGACACCACGCCGCCGGGGAACGTCTCCAACTTCACGGCGACGGCGGGGAACGCGCAGATCACCCTGACCTGGACCAACCCGACCGATCCGGACTTCGCCGGCGTCAAGATCGTCCGCAAGGCCCTGTCCTGCCCGACCTCGCCGACCGACGGCACGCTGGTCTTCGACGGCGTGGACACGACCAAGCTCGACCTCAGCGTCGCCAACGGCACGCTCTACTGCTACGCCGCCTTCACCTACGACGGGGTGCCCAACGTTTCGAGCGGCGTCACCGTGTCGGCCACGCCGGTCGCCCCGCCGGACACCACGCCGCCGACGCCGGTAACCAATTTCACGGCCGTCGCCGGCGACGCCATCGTCCAGCTGACCTGGCAGAACCCGACCGATACGGACTGGGCCGGGACCCGCATCGTCCGCAAGACCGGCAGCGCTCCGACCAGCCCGACCGACGGCACGATCGTCTTCGAGGGCGTCGGCGACAACCGGATGGACATCAACCTGGCCAACGGCACGACCTACTACTACGCCGCCTTCGCTTTCGACACCTCGTTCAATTTCGCGTCGCCGGCCCAGACGCAGGCCACGCCGACCGCTTCGGCGCCGCCGCCTCCGCCGCCCTCCTGCACCGACACCGACGGCGGCCGGAGCTACGACAACCAGGGCCAGGTGACCGACAACAGCGGCGTCTTCATCGATTCCTGCGTCGACCGGTCAACGCTCACCGAGTATTACTGCGACGCCGGCGTCGGCAAGAGCGAAACTCACGCCTGCGGCGACGGCTTCAAGTGCTCGGGCGGCCGCTGCGTCGTCGAGACCATGCAGCCGTCGGCGACCGTCTGCGGCAACGGCATCTGCGAAGGCGCGGAGAACAGCCTGAACTGCGTCCAGGATTGTCCCGTGGCGCCGGTCGCGCCGCCGGTCGTGCCGGCCGCGCCCGAGGTCTCCGCCCCCCAGAGAATATCGCTCAACGAACTGCATTTCTTCGCCACCGCCGGCCAGCTGCGCCTGGTCGTGGGCGGCGACAACCGCCTGAGCGTCTACCCCTCGATGACCGTCAGGGTCGTCGTCCCCGACGCCGCCATCCGCAAGCCGATCAAGAGCGCCTACGTGAACTTCCTCGGCTCGGCCTACATCATGCGGCAGACGCACAGCTACGAGGCGGTCATCACCACGCCGTCGGCCCTCGGCGAGAAGCCGCTCGACGTCGTGGTCAACTACGAGGACAACACCAGCGACACGATCCCGGCCAAGCTGAACGTCGTGCCCTTCGGACAGGTCTACGAGGTCCGCGACGACGGCTCGGAAGCGGGGATCACCGGCGCCCGCGTCAGCCTCTACGTCGACACCGGCGGCGGCAACTACGGCCTGTTCAACGCCGCGGCGCTCGGACAGCAGAACCCGCAGGTGACCGGCGAGAACGGGACGTACAGCTTCATCGTCCCGCCGGGCACCTACAAGCTGGTGGCCGAACTGGACGGCTACCGCACCAAGGAGACCCTGGGCTTCCCGATCACCACCGAGAACGTCATCACCACCCGGCTGGCGCTGATCAAGCTGCCGCCTCCGCCGGTCAAGAAGATCGCCGACGCCATCGCCGCGCCTACGCCGGTCGCCGAGAAAGCGGCGGTGGTCGCGAGCGTCGTGGCCGAGCAGACGGAGTACGCGGCCCGGGCCACCGTCGACCAGGTCCAGGAGGTCATCAGCAACCCGATCGTCGAGCGGCAGGTCGAGACGACCGCCGCGCCGGTCGCGGCCACGGTCGCCGTCGTCAACGTCGCCAGCGTGGGCGCGGCCACGGCCAGCGGCATCCCGTACCTGATGTACCTGTTCAGCTTCGTCGCCCACCCGGCCCTGCTCTTCGGCCGCCGCAAGCGCAAGAAGTGGGGCGTGGTCTACAACTCGCTGACCAAGCGGCCCGTCGACCTGGCCATCGTCCGTTTGCTCGACGGCAAGACCGACCGGGTGATGCGCTCCGCCGTCACCGACAAGGACGGCCGCTACTTCTTCATCGTCCAGCCCGGCGAGTACAAGCTGTCGGTTTCCCGCGCCGGCTACATCTTCCCGTCCACCTTCCTCAAGAACGAAAAGGAGGACGGCGTCTGGGTGGACCTCTACCACGGCGAGGTCATCAAGGCCGGCGAGTCGACGGCCATCACGGCCAACATCCCGGTCGACCCGGTCGAGGCCAAGGCCAAGAGCAGCCGTCATATCACCTGGGCCGGCATCGGCCGCCGCCTGCAGAAGAGCATCGCCATCCTGTCCATCCTGGCCATGGTCGTCGCGGTCATCATCAAGCCTTCGATACTGATGATCGTCCTGCTGGCCGTTAACGTCGCCACTTACGTGGTGTTCCGCCGCCTGTCCGTCGCCGCCCGCCCGAAGAACTGGGGCATCGTCTACGACGAGTCGACCGGAAAGCCGATCAGGAACGCGCTGGCCCGCATCTTCGAGGCCAAGTTCAACAAGCTGCTGGAAACGCAGATCACCGACAACCGCGGCCGCTACTCCTTCCTCGTCGGCCGTAACGTCTACTACGTCACTTTTGAAAAGCCCGGTTACCAGAAGCAGCAGAAAGGACCGGTCAACCTGCTCGAGCACAAGGAGGCCGAAGGCGTCATCGCCGTTGACGTCACGCTCAAGCCGGAAGCGGGGGCAGGGAAGAAGCCCGCCGCCGGCAAGCCGGGCGCGTCCGCCGCGCCCGCAGCGCCGACCGGTGCGGCTCCGGCACCGTCGGTTCCTCCGGCAGCTCCGGCCGCCCCGGTTGCCCCGACCACGCCCGCTCCGTCCGCGCCGGCTCCGGCCGCGGAACCGGCCAAACCGGCGGCCAAGATCCCCTGGGAACTCGAGATGCTGAGAAAGGGAGCGCTTAAGGCGACTCCGGCTCCGGCTGCCGCCCCGCCAGCGCCTGCCCAGGCCACGGCTCCTGCTCCGGCTGTTCCGCCCGCGCCGCCTCAACCCGCCGCGGCTCCGGCCGCGGAACCGGCCAAACCGGCGGCCAAGATCCCCTGGGAACTGGAACTGCTCCGGAAAGGCGCCCTAAAGGCGACGCCGGCCGCCCAGCCTCCGGCTCCGTCAGCTCCGCCCGTTTCGCCGCCTGCTCCGGCGCAACCCGCGCCCGCGCCGGCCCCGACACCGGCGGCTCAACCGGCCGCGGCTCCGGCCGAGCAGACTCTGGCAGCGCCGCCGCCGATCCCGATAGCTCCTCTGCCTCCGTTGACGCCGCCCGCGCCATCTGCGCCGGTAGCGCCGGCAGCCCCGGTTGCCCCGCCCCCTGTCGCTGCGGCGCCGGCCGTAGCTGGTTCCTTGGCCGAACAGCCCAAACCGCAAGAAAAGCCCGTAGTCGAGCCAAAAAATGAGGGGACGAAGACGGTCATGGGAGCCATGAGCATCCCCAGGACCAAGCTTATCCAGGACGTCCAGCACGCTCATCCCGAAACCGGCCTTATCCAGGATACGGGGGGAGCTCACCCTGAGGAGAAACGCGACGTTGGACCGCCCGGATCGCCGCCTGCGCCGCCGGCCCCGGGGACTCCCGGCGGCGGACAGCCTGGCGCACCGGGCTCCGGACCTTGACCTTTCATATATTAAGCAATGAACGGACGAGCGGTCATAAGACCCTTTACTGAACTTATGACCGTTCCCCGGTCCTTGTTTAACCTTTGGCGGTTACCAAGTACCATATAAATGATCGGTCGGCTGCCGATCAGACACAGCGTCCTGCGCATGCTAGTGTCGTTTCGGAAAGAAAATCTGACAGCCAAGCCGAAAAAGCTGTTCGGGAAAACTCCCGGTCGGCTGGTTTCGGCTGTCTTGGTCGTGATCTCGGCGCTGGTCCTGCCTGTCGCCATAGCTTTCGCCTCCGGCCCCTCCTCCAACCTCCTCCTCAACTACCAAGCCCGGATCACCGACTCCTCGAACGTGAACCTCCCGGACGGCGCTAGGAACGTCAAGTTCGTCGTCTACGACCTGGCCACGCTCGGCACCTGCATGTACTCGGTCCGGGGCGGCGGCACCGACGGCTGCACCGGCCCCACGGCCAAGAGCGTGACCATCACGAACGGCACCTT
>JBAIXY010000110.1:0-4367 GCA_037916205.1 Vicinamibacterales bacterium
TCGAGCCGGAGCGGCTCCAGGGCAGCGACGTCATGACCTCGCCGGTGCGCACGCTGTACCTCTCCGACAGGAAAGTGCGCGAACTGCGCCGCCAGGCCCTGCGCGGCTATTACCTGCGGCCGGCCTACCTCTACCGGACCCTCTGCGGCATCCGCTCGCCCAAGGTCCTTTGGAACTATCTGAGGAAAGGCTGGAACCTGCTCTTGAGCCTATGACCGCCGGACGCAAGGTCATCGTCGTCATGCCCGCCTACAACGCCGAACTGACGCTGGAGCGGACCTACCGCGCGATGCCGGCCGGCTCCGCCGACGAGGTCGTCCTGACCGACGACGCCAGCGGCGACCGGACCGTCGAGGTGGCCCGCCGGCTGGGGCTGGCGGTCATCCGCCACGACCGCAACCGCGGCTACGGCGCCAACCAGAAGACCTGTTACCTCGAGGCCCTGCGCCGCGGCGCCGACATCGTGGTCATGCTCCACCCGGACTACCAGTACGATCCGCGGCTCATCCCCGGGCTGGTCCGTCCGATCGCCGAGGGGCGGTTCGACATCATGCTGGGTTCGCGGATGACCGACGGTTCGGCCGTCAGCCGCGGCATGCCGCTCTACAAGTATTGGGGCAACCGCCTGCTGACCGCTTGGCAGAACGCCTGGCTCGGCCTGAAGCTGAGCGAGTACCACACCGGCTACCGGGCTTACGCCCGCGGCGTCTTCGAAGAGCTGCCCTATGCCGGCTTCTCCGACGACTTCATCTTCGACAACCAGCTGCTCGTGGCCGCGGCCGGCCGCGGGCTCACCATCGGCGAGATCGCCTGCCCGGCCCGTTACGAACGCGATTCTTCGTCGATCGGCCTGCGCCGCAGCCTCAAATACGGCCTGCAGGTGTTGTGGCTGTCACTGGCCGCCCGCCGGCGCGCCCGTACCAAGCCGTCCCCGCCCGGCCGTTGACAGGTTCCGGCATCCGGGCTACGTTGAGCGGTCCTGATACGGAGGTTCCGATGAAGCGACTGGCGTCCCAATTAAGGCTCCGCCTGTGGGCCTTCTGTCAGTTCATTTACGATCTTTTCACCCAGCCGACGCTCGGCGACCGGAGGATCTCCTTCAAAGAAGAGTTTTTCCGGACCTGCCTGCTCGGCCGAGTCAATCAGCTGCGCTTCGTCGGGCTCGAAGACGATTTCCCCGAGCTCAAAGGCCGGCGGGTCTTCGCCATCAGCCATCTCCAGCGCGTGGTCTTCGCCAACCTGGAGCGGCTGAAACAGATGGGCCGACGGCGGAGCGGGGTCCTGGTCCATTATCTGGACGCCCAGGTCCGCCACTTGCAGCTCTGCGACCGCTGCCTGGATCGGGTCCTGGGTTACATCGTCGACGACCAGCGCCTCAGCCACGACATCGGCCGCATGTTCGGCGGCTGCCGGCACCGCTGACCCGGCTTCACGGCCCGTCCCCTGGACGGGCTTTTTCGTTCCGGCGCATGGCGGGCCCGGCTCGGCAACTGATATAATGAACGGGTGATATGTACGCTCTCGCCCTCGCCCTGCTGCCGGTGGCCGTCCAGATAATCCTGCTCTACGCCGTTTCCAGCCGCCTGAACGGCCTGTTCTACCGATGGCTCGGCCGGACCGTCTACCTGCTGTTCATGTGGCCCGGCGTGGTCGTCCACGAGCTGTCCCACCTGTTCGGCTGTCTGATCACCTGGACCCGGGTCCGGGAGGCGAACCTCTTCGCCCCGCGCGAGGAGACGCCGGGGACGCTGACCCTCGGTTCGGTCGTCCATGACAAGCCGCGCAGCCCGGTGGCCTCGACGCTCATCGGCAGCGCGCCTTTCTTCGGCGGCGCCGCCGCGCTGTGGCTGCTGATCCGGCTGCTTTTTCCCGCGGTCCTGGCCGCGGCGTCTTTCAGTCAGGCGCAGCTCTCCGGCGGTTCGCCTGGCGACCTGCTGGCCTTCGCCGGCCGCATCGCCGGCGAATACCTGGACTTCTTCTTCGCCCTGGCGGCGGTCCTGGCCTCGGGCGGCTGGCGCACGCTGCTGTTCGTCTATGCGGCCGTGCCCGTGGCCGCCCACATCGCCCCGTCCCGGCCGGACCTGAAACATTCGCTGGCCGGCATCTTCGCCGTCGCCGTCCTTCTTGGCCTAACGGCCTACATCGGGAGCCGCTGGTCGCCGGCCTGGCCCGGCCGGCTGGCCCACTGGCTGGCCGCCCCGGTCGGATCCGTGACCGTGCTCCTGGCCTACGGACTGGCCTGCTCCCTGCTCGGACTCATCTTTTTCGGCGGCCTAGCCCTGGCCATTTCCGGCCTGCGCCGCCTTTGGCGCCGCCTCCGTCGCGCCTGAAGCCGGTTTTTGGCGTATAATGTAAATATGACCTACAAGCGGTTCCAAGCCTATTTCTTCGTCTGCCTGCTGGCGGCCAGCGTCGTGCTGACGCTTTTGGTGTTCCGCTCCTACCTGATGCCCCTGGCCTTCGGCGCGGTGCTGGCCGTTATCTTCCGTCCGTTCTACCACCTGCTGCACCGGCTGCTTCGGTCAGACGTCGCCGCGGCTTTCCTGTCCACGGTCGTCGCCGCCCTGGTGCTGGTCCTGCCGATGGTGTACTTCTTCGCGGCGCTTTACTCCGAGCTCAGCGGCACCTACAGCAGCTGGAGCGGCCTCCTCGACACCAACGCGCTGCGCAGCCTGCTCCAGAAGTGGCTGACGCCCGACCAGCTGCAGCAGGTGCTGAACATGGTCGGCAGCTCCGCCGGCTTCCTCCAGTCGGCCGCCGAGCGGATATTGGGCGGGCTCTTCGGCCTTTTCGGCAATGCCCTGGCCGTGCTGCTCGGCTTCGTCGTCATGCTGCTGTCGCTCTACTACCTGCTCAAGGACGGCGCCAGGATCAAAAAGGAAGTGCTCGTACTGTCGCCGCTCAATGACGAGTACGACGAGCTGGTGATCGGCCGGCTGGTCGCCGCGGCCACGGCCGTGGTCAACGGTTTCGTGGTCATCGGCCTGGTCAAAGGCGTCGTCGCCGGGGTCTGCTACTGGCTGGTCGGCCTGCCGGCTCCGTTCTTCTGGGGCGTGATGACCGGCCTGTCCTGGTTCATGCCGATCTTCGGCTCGGCGCTGATCATGCTGCCGGCCGCCGGCTACATGCTGATGACCGGGCACATCGCGGCAGCCGTCATCATCGTGGTCGTGGCGGCCGCCGTGGTCCATCCCGTCGACAATCTGCTGCAGCCCTACCTGGTCGGCGCGCAGATCCGCATCCACCCGCTGCTGGTGCTGCTCTCGGTGATCGGCGGCTTGGAATTCTTCGGCTTCTCCGGTTTCATCTTCGGTCCGATGGCGCTGGCGGCCACGCTGGCGCTCCTGGACATATATAAGAAAGATTTCCGCCAGTACGTGGAGAGCGCCTGACCGGTCCGCCGGCGCCGCGCGTTCCGCCGCGATCCTATGAGCTACCGCCGCTTCCAGATCTATTTCTTCATCCTGCTGCTGACCGCCAGCCTGATCTTCACGCTGCTGGTCTTCCGCTCCTACCTGGTGCCGCTGGCTTTCGGCGGCGTGCTGGCCGTGGTCTCGCGGCCGATGTTCAAATACCTGCACCGCCTGCTCCGCTCCGATACGGCCGCCGCCTTTCTGTCCGTGCTGATCGTCACCCTGACGGTGCTGGTCCCGACCGTCTATTTCCTGGCCGCCCTGTCGCACGAACTGGGCGCCCTGCTCTCCAACGTCCGCGGCTTCCTGGACACGGCCTCGCTGACCGAGGTGCTGCGCCGCGCTTTGCCCGGTTCGCTCCAGGCTCAGGTGCCGCAGGTCGCCGATCAGGCCGTCAAGATCGCCGGACTGGTGGCCCAGAGATTGACCACCGACCTGGTCGGCTTCTTTTCCAACGCTTTCGGCGTGTTCATCGGCCTCCTGGTCATGCTGATCTCGGCTTACTACCTGCTCAAGGATGGTTCAAAGGTGAAGAAGGAGCTTCTCGCCCTGTCGCCGCTCAGCGACGAGAACGACGAGATCATCTTCCAGCGGCTGGTGCAGTCCGTAAGCGCGGTCATGAGCGGCATGCTGATCATCGGCCTGCTCAAGGGCGTCCTGGCCGGCCTGGCGTTCTGGGTCTTCGGCGTCCCGGCGCCGTTGTTCTGGGGCCTGATGACCGCCCTGGCCTTCTTCATCCCGCTCGTCGGGTCGGGGCTCGTTACCGTGCCGGCGGTGATCTATTTGGCGCTGACCGGCCATGTGGGAGCGGCGATCGGCCTGGCCATCGTGGCCGTGGCCGTCATCGGCACGGTCGACAACTTCATCCAGCCCAAGCTGGTGCAGAGCAAGACCAATATCCATCCGCTGCTGGTGCTCCTGTCCATCGTCGGCGGCATCCAGTTCTTCGGCTTC
>JBAIXY010000111.1:0-13436 GCA_037916205.1 Vicinamibacterales bacterium
GCAAGGAGCTGACCAGGGGAGTGCTCGGCCGGGTGCACGCGCTGGCTGACCGCGCCGACGGCGCCGAGCCGCCTGGCCGGACCGCATTCAAGCGCATCGTTCCCCTTCAGGAGGTCGTGGCCGAAGCTTTGGACAAAGGTAAGACCTCCAAGGCGGCCGCCCAGGTTTATGGCCGGCTGATCGCCGAGATCGGGCCGGAGTTCGACGTGCTGATCGATGCCGCTACCTCGGATATTTCGGCGGTCGGAGGTCCGCGCGTGGCCGAAGCCGTGGAGCTGATGCGCGGCGGGCGCTTGGCCATCCGTCCGGGTTACGACGGCGTGTTCGGAGAAGTGAAGTTCTTCGATCAGGCCAAAATGCCGCAGCAGGGGAGATTGCTGCTGTAAGCGCAGGCTTATCCGGTAGGGACGGCGCGGCGCCGTCTTTTTTCGTTGTCCATGCGGCAAACCGGAGACAGGCCGGCTCCTGTCCACATCTTTTACACCGGATGTGCACTTTTTCGGGTTTTTTGACGCTTCCGGAGGCGCGGCCGGTGGTGCTAGAGTGAACACAGACAGAGGTTCAGGCTGGGCGCGTTGTAGGCGTCCGCGCCCGTCCCAGATCCGGCGGCCGTATATTCGTTAACAATCCAGACGACGGCAGATACGTCGAGTGCGTCATCATATCGGTCTATGATGCCGTTGCGCGAGTCAATTGCGCGTTGCTCGGTCGGCCTTGCTGCAGATTGCAGGCAGGGCGGCTGTTGCGGCGCGCATTTTTGAACTTCAAAAAAAGGACGGCGGCGCTCGAGAACGCCGTCAATGAAAAAAAATAAAAGCGCAAAACAAAGGAAAATCGCCGCATCGAGAAAAAGCCGCGGTCCGCTCTCACTGGGCCGCGGCTTTTTTTGGACGTTTTCCGAAAACGAAAACGCCCGCTTTTTTCGCGGGCGCTTTCGCGCTTTGCGAAAGAGCTATCTCTTTCTCTTTTTCGCCGCCTTTTTGTGCGCCTTCCTTTTAGCGACTTTCCGCTTGGCGACTTTCCGTTTCGCTTTCTTCTTGGCCATAGGTCTGCACCTCCTTCTGACGTGACGTGTTCGACCTCGTCACGCCTCAGGCGGATCCGATCGATACATCGTTCTTTGTCTTATGTATTCAGCATAACTGATAAGGCTTCGCGGCGCAATAGCTGAAGGACAAAAAAGCCCGCTCCTCGCGAAGCGGGCGCGGCCGGTCGGCCGTCAGTCCTTGAGCTGGCGGACGTATTCGACCGCCTTGTCCTTGAGCTTCTCTTCGTCGTTGCCGTAGAGAACGTCGATGACCTTGACGTCACCGCCGGTCTGCGGCCCCTTGCGGGAGATGCGGATGTGGTAGACGCCGTTGCCGTCTTTCACGATCGTTGCCGAGTAGGTCATTGTCCGCCTCGCCTTCCGGGACCCGGCTTCAGGCCCCGCACGCCGGCGCCGGTGCGCCAAAAAGAGCAACGCCAGCATCTTATACGATCGGCAGGATCAGGCAAGCCCGCCTGCGTCTCGTGGAAAATAAAGCGGGCGGCCGCGTTACGGCCGCCCGAGAGGCGCTGGCTACGGCTCGAAGAGCCGCAGCGTGGCGTCGATGTCCTTGACCTCCTGCTGGCAGGCGCTGACCCGCGCCCGTTCGTCGGCGGTGAGGCCGCGCGGCTGCGTCCAGGTCTTCAGGACGTCATTGCCGTCGCGGTCCTTGCCGACGACCCGTGAGCGCTCGACCACGGCGGCGCCCAACTCCATCAGCTGGATGATCTCAGAGCGAAGACGCGCCCTTTTTTCGCGGAGTTCCGCGATGTTCTGGGCGACGAGACGGTCCGGCCGGGGCCGGAAGTTCTGGGTATGGCGTTGGTTGCGCATCCCTTTGAACCCGCGACCGGGTCGCGGCCTCAAAGGGATGGCCGAACGCGCGGAGGCGTTCGGCCGAAGATCAGGCGCCGAGCTCCCCGCGGAGCTCGCGAAGGGAGCGGTCGCGGGCCTTGACGGCCCGGGCGAAGAGGGCGGCGGCCTCGGTCTCGAGGGCGGTGACGATCGACCCGAGATCGAGGAGGTTGAGCCCCTGCTCCAGCGCGTAGACGCAGAGGAAGCGGGCCCAGTCGGCGGCATCGAGGACGAAGAGGCGCGCCTGGATGCGGGCGGGGTCGTCGCCCGGCTCGGCGGCGCGGACCGGCATTCCGTCTTCGTCGGCGAAGCTGAAGCGGAAGCCGGCGATCTCTTCCTGCGGGCCGCAGACGATCACCGGGCTGTCGGTGAACAGCGCGTCGCCGATGCGCAGCGTCCAGTACCAGTCGGCCTCTTCGAGGCGGGCGAGCGGGCGGACCAGCTCGGTCAGGCACTCAGTGCACATTTATCGCTCCTTTTTCGGATGATTTGAAAGGGCTTCCTCGGACAGAAACGCCGATGATCTCGGCATCTCTGGAGAGGGGCGGTCCGGGAGTCTGGACCGCCGCAGGTCAGAATAGGTCGTCGTCGCCGGCGCAGACGTGCTCCGGCAGCCTCCCGACGCTGACCGCGTCCCAGTGGTCCGAACAGACGATCTTGGCCTCGTAGTAGGCCTCGTCGCCGTTCGGATGCACGGTCCAGGTGTGCGGGTAGCAGCGACCCTGCTCGAAGCCGCGCCGGCGCAGGAGGTTCTGCGTCCTGGACAGCTTCTTGAAGGGGCCGGCCACGCAGACCAGGGACTCGAACCACATCTTGATGCCCTGCGGCCGGTCGGGGTAGTGGCAGGTCACGATGATCCGGTACATGGCGGCCTCCTTAACGGTTGAAAGAACGTTGACCTTCCATGAGCGCTCGAGCCGGGACAAGCTCCGTCTCGAGCTCTCGTGGAAGGGGCGCAGGCTGAAGCATTCCTGCGCCGGGTCCGTGAACAGTGTCCGCCCGTTCGGAGCGCCCCGGAGCTTCCCCGGAGTATTGCGCCCGCTGTTCGCCGCGGGATGGCGGCCCGGTATTCGGTCTCTTATTTCCGGGCTTCCTCTTGCTTTTCCGGCAGGTCGGGGCGTTTCAGCCCCGGTCTTACGGACGGTGGTCTGACGAGGGACCCACCGGTCGGCTGCGGTCGCTACGGCTTGGGAGCCGGGTCGGCGGTCGCGCCGGTCACGATCTCGGCCGGCTGCTCCGACGGGCGCTTTTCGGCGTCCATCTTGGCGCAGTGGCTGAGCCCCTGACCGACGTTCCGGCCGTCCCCGGTGCCGCGGCGGCGCCCGTCGCCCTTCTTGCCCGACGGCTTCTTCGCCTTGTCGGCGATGAAGCGGTCGGCGAAGGGGCGCCAGGTCATCCGCTCGGCCTCCCGCCGCTCCTCGATCCGCTTCTCCCGCGCCACGCTGTCGGCGTACCGGTACACCTTCACGCCCTCCTGGCGGAGCAGGTGCCCGTGGTAGCCGCACAGCGCGAACTTGGGGAAGTCGGCGATGGCGACCGGCCGGCCGTTGTTGGCGGCCAGCAGGGCCTTCCACTCGGGCAGCCACATGGCCTCCGAGGGAAGCTCCTTCTTGCAGCCCGGGACGGTGCAGCGGATCTTCTCGTTGGCCATGACGTTCTCCTGGGAAAGAGCCGTGGCTCCGGCGAAGCGCCCCATGCGCGCCGTCGTGCCCCGCTTGAGGCGGCCACAAGATCGGTGGCCGGCTCGAGTGGAGGGCGCAGAACGGAGTCTGCGCCGGAAGGTGGACAGTGACCGCTCGTCCAGAGCGCCCCGGAGTTTCCCCGGAGTATTGCGCCCCTTTTAACGACCTGGGATGGTCGGGAGCGTGGTCAGCGCCCCTGCAGATACTCGACCGCCGCGGCGAGGGTGGTGAAGACGATGCCGTCCACCGCCCAGTACGTCTTGCCGCACAGCACGATGCGCACCATGGCGACCCCCTTTGGTCGGTCCAGCAGCGGCTCCATGCCGCGGTCAGGTAAAGGAACTGCGATGAGCCGGGAGGATCTCGACCCTCCGTCGGGCCTAAAGCCCGGCCCGCCCGTTCTTCGGGCGGCGGCTCTCCCCGGCGTCCCCTACTGGGGAGACCAGGGTCCCCGTCGCGATCGGGGTTTGGGGCACCATGCCCCGCGGTCGAACGGTGGCCAGCCGCCCGTCCCCGACGCGTGGCGGTCGCATGTTCCGCCTCGCGCCGTTGCGCAGTCCGGAAAGCCCAAGCCCTCGGTGGGGCTTCGGGTCGGCTTTTCCGGCAGGATGTTCCTTTCCCCGCGCCCTTCTGCGAACGCGGTTCGGGCACCCCCAGGCCCATCGGATACGTCCTTGTCCCGCTCTGGGTTCGCGCGGTCGGACCGACTTTGGCCTGTTGCCTGGGTCGATCCGCCGCGCGGGGTCCGTCGGGTAGGACCCAGTGCCTGGGCGGCTGCGCGCCGTCTGCACACCGGAGCGCCGGCATTCAATATGTATTGAACGGCAGCGTTCCGGCGGCAGGCGGTCAGCGATCTGCCTGCCGACAGGAAAGGGGAGGGAAGGTTTGGCAACCTGGTGCGCAGCGGATGGGCGATGTTCCCCTCTAAGAGCGGGAATATGGTTTCAGCCCGGCTGGACCGGAGCCGAGAAGTGACAAGCCTCTCCTCACGGCCTTCTCACCTCTCTCCTGTCGGCGGCGAAGTGTCTTGTAAGGATCTTTTTCTCGTCCGTCCGGAAGGGTTTTGACTTCCGAACACAGGACTATAGCACGGATCACAAATATTGTCAAGTATATGGTGTACATAAAAATAGTTAGTTTGTTTTTTCAACTAATATAAGCATAATTTATTGAAATAAAATGTACTGTTTTAGAAAGATATAAATAATTATAATTTGCGGTGCCGGCTGGTCTGGCGCCGTAGCGTACACCCGACACTTGACACTTCCCAGGCTTTTTGTTACAGTACCCCGTTGCTCGTTGAAAAACTTTGGACCCAAACCAGGAACGGAGGCGCGATGACCAAAAGAAACAAGGTTGTTTCGCCTCCTGGCTACAACCAAGGAGGCGAGCCATGTTCGGCGGCTAACCGAAGCGAAGAGGATCATCCTGAAGAGGACGGACCAGCATGGGGCTGACACCGCCTCGCGGAGGACAAGCAAGTCTGAAGCAGCAGAACCCGGCAAGCCATTAGGCTGGCCATCACCCAGGGCGCCCTGCAAGGGTGCGGTTATTCTGCCTCCGGGCAGAGAAGGAGTGCATCAGCACGACAATGATCGCGAGATCATGACCGACCCCTTGCAAGGAGGCTGCCATGAACGGTGGCTAAGGGCCGGGCTCTGGGCCGCGGGGGCGCCTGTACGGGCCCCGCGGTTCCATCCCGCTCATCCTGGCAAGGCGTCCGACCCGACTTCCGACGCCCGGCTGAACCTTCAGCCGGGCGTTTCTATACCAAAAAACCCGCCTCGCGGCGGGTTCGTTCGTTTATTCGTCACTCTTTGGGAAATTCTTTGGCGCCCTTGAAGGCCAGGTCGAACAGGATCCTCAGGGTGTCGGCCAGCAGTTCGCTCTCGATGCTCACCGAATACATCTTGCCCTCGAAGGATTGCATTTCGATCTTGTTGCCGTATACGCCGATGTTGGTCTTGAAGCCGGAATATTCGCGCGGCAGGAAAACGCGCTGGGTATCGGCGATCTTGGGCTGGGCCGCACCCGAGTACAGGCCGCGGACCTTGACGTTCCGGCGCTTCAGCTCCTGGCGCATGGCCTGAAGGTCCGATGGGTCGAGGACCTTATACAACGCCTCCAAGTCGGAGATCTCCGAGGAATTCCGGAAATCTCGCGTCCGCATGTCCTCGATGATGGCGTGCACACCCTCTTTGCCTTCGAGCACGCGGACGACCGGGCGTTCGCCGCCGATGCGCAGTTGGAGGTCGGGGAGAGCGCGTTCCAGGTCGGTCACGCGTTCGTGCATCTGGGCGTCGCGCCGTTTGGCGTAGGCCAGCAGTTTGTCCGGCGGTTCAGCCGCGTAGAGCCGCTTCTTGCCGCGCAGGACGCTGGACATGAGGCCGCGTTCGGTCAGCGATTCGATGGCCACGTAGGTCGCCTGGCGCGACAGCTTGGTCAGTTTGGTCAGCTCCAGCACCGTGCCGGCGCCGTTCTCCAGGGCGGCCAGATAGGTCTTGATCTCGCTGTCCAGCAGTCCGAGCGATTGCAGGATGGGGGTGATGTCTTTCATAGTCATTGGTTCTGTCTGCAATCATAGCATAATACGGCATTTTGCGCCGTCAGCCGCCTCGTGGTAGGCTTTTTCAGTATGCGCGAAACTTTCGTCCCGAGCGTCGACGCCGGCGATCTCTGCGAACACGGCAACGCGCCCTCAACCTGCCCGGAATGCGCGGCCAAAAAGGAAGCCGTGCCGCTATTTGATGCGGAGAAGGTCCGCGCCGCGGTCGCGGCGGAGCGGTTTGTTCCCGGGCCGCTCGTGGAGGCTTTCAAGGAGGACCCGGAACTGAAACGGAGGTACGAGGCCGACGCCGGAGTTTGGGAGAAATATTCCATCGAACGCCACACGCTGATGGCCATGGTCCAGTATGAACGCTACCTGTCCGGCCATTCGCTGCCGGCGGGCATGGACCGCGGATTGTTCAGAACGATGCTGGCGCTCCATGACATCGGCAAGCCCGACGCCGTCCGGGAGGGGAACATCGGCCTCCAGCATGAGCGGACGATCGCGCTGATCGGACCCGCGCTCAAGAAACTCGGCTACCAGGACAAGGACGTGCGCCTGGTCGATTCCCTTTTGGGCGGCGACCCGATCGGCCGGTTCCTCAAGACAGGGAAGGACCCGGAACGCTGGGCCAGACAGATAGTTGACGCCGCTGAGAAGGCCGACGTCGATCCAGCCGCCTATTTCGCTCTTCTGCTGACCTTCTTCAAGGCCGACGCCAGCGCCTACACGCGCGATGCCGGCGGCCAGCCGTCCCTGGACAGGATGTTCGTCTTCGATCGGGAAGCCAAAGACATGGCTTTTTCCGAGGATGTCGACGACCGCGTGGCCGAACTGGCCGACGCGGTCGAGTCCGAGGCGTCCTCGCGGGGTCAGCATTGACAAAGCCCCGCCTTAGCGCTAAGCTTTCCGGCTCTCATACAAGGAGGCGGCCATGGTTGCGTTATCGGTCCAACAGGCGGCCCAGCTGCTTGGAGAGCGCAGGAAGGTCCTTGAGTTGAAGGCGGAAAGGGGCCCGACCGAAAGGGTGCGCCGTTACGCCAAAGAGGTGGAATTACCGCAGCTCACGGAGGCGTTCCGCCGTCTCCGCGAAGGCCTGTTCGGCGAATGCTGCGAGTGCGGCGAGGCCATAGAACCGCGCCGGCTCGCGGCCATCCCAGAAGTGCCGGTATGCAAGTCCTGCGAGGACGCCGGATCGGTCCGGAAGGACCGGGGAAGGTAGGGGCGCAATGCCCTCGTTAACGACCGTTCTTTGCGCCGCGAAGGTCTCGGCTCTCGTCGAGGCCATCCGGAAGAACCTGGCGGCCCATCCCAAGGTCGCCGGCATCGAGTACGATGCCCTCCGCGGCGAAGTGGTCTTCACCCTTCGGGACGGCAGGCGCTACGCGCTGGCCGCGGCGAAGTTCCTGTCGATCTACGAACCGCTGCTCAACTGAAAAGACGGCACCGAACGGCGCCGTCTATTTTTTTATCTGGCCTCGTCCGCGGCCGGTCTCCCGGCTTCGCTTTTCGGCGGCGGGGCCGCTTTCGGATCTATCACCCGTATCTTGTCCGGCGAGACGGCTGTTCCGCGCACCGCGACGATCCCCTCGAATATCTTGTCCGGGCCAGTGAAGCGGGGGGTCAGCTCATCCGGCTTGAGTTCCAGCTCAAGGATGACGCGATCCTCTTTTTCGGGGAGCAGGGGCTCGCGGCCGATCGTGCCGACGATCGCCATGACGCCCTTCTGGTATGAAGTTTCCCGTTCTTTGAGTCCTTCCGCCAGCACTTTCCTGAGATATTCCCTGGGAAGGGTGACCTTCGGAAGGTCGTGCGCGGCGAGCAGGTCCTCGATGATCTCCTTGGCGTCTTCGATCTCCGAGCTATCGGCCCGGTGATCCTCCGGTCTCTTCAGTCTGCCCTTCGACACGGCTTCCTCGATCTCCTTCTTGGCCGTTTCGACGGCCTCTTGGAGGCGCTGCCGCGCCGCCGCGACGCGCTGCTCGGGCGTTTCCGCGCCGGCCTCGGTACGCGCGGCCGTCGGGGGCCCTTCCGGTGTCTTCGGTTTATTTTCCGGGCAATCGGCGGCGTGCTCATTCGCGAACCGCGGATATCCGCAGTAGGGGCACTGTGAAGATACGTCGTTGTCTACGCTCATATATGCGTGCTGATAATGCTGTAATTTTGGACAAAAATCCCGATTTGGTCAATCGTCATCATTTTTTCGCACGATTGACCCGGCCAATGCGACCTGATAATCTTCAACCCATTGCAGCCCGCGCTTAATGGTCAGAACACCCGGTTTATTGGGCGCTTTGGAAAAAAATAGTGACGGAATCCTGGCATTTGTGGCGGGCCTGGGCCTGTAGCTTAATGGCTAGAGCAGCCGGTTTGCATCCGGCAGACGAGAGTTCGATTCTCTCCAGGTCCACCAGAAATGCCAGGGCATCCGGAAGACAGAGATCCGGCCCCTTCGGATCCACCAGACGAAAAAAGCGCCCACAAGGGCGCTTTTGATATCTTGGCCGGCGCTACTTCATTTTCAGCAGACCGCTGACGTCGGGCTGGGCCTGTTCGGCGGCGGTCGCCGAGAACAGTTCCAGCGGCTTCATCCTGAGCATGCTGGCCACGATGACGTCGGGCAGCGATTCGATCCGCGTGTTGAAGGCGTTGACGCTGGCGTTGTAGAGTTCGCGGCGGTCGGCGATCTCGATCTCCAGCCCGGTGACCCGGCTCTGCAGCTGGAGGAAGTTCTGGTTGGCCTTCAGGTCCGGATAGTTCTCAGCCACGGCGAAGAGCGTCTTGATCTGGCCGCTGACCCCGGCCTCGGCCTCCAGTTTGCCGCCGATGTCCTTGGCCTCGAGGTATTGCGTCCGCGCCCTGGCCAGGTCCTCGAGCAGCGTCTTTTCGTGCTCCATGTAGCCCTTGACCGCGGCGATGACGTTAGGCAGCTCCTCGTAGCGCTGTTTCAGGATGACATCGATGTCGGCCCAGGCCTTTTTCACGTCGTTTTTCAACTGGACCAGGCCGTTGTAGATGATCAAAAAATAGCTCACTCCGCCGACGAGGATCAGGGCGGCAATGGCCAGGAAAGCGATCAGTCCGTAGTTCGGATCCATAGGTATCGTTGGTTCATCCGAGTGATAGCGCGTAAACGGCCAGGAGCAGGCTGACGACCATCAGGATGGCGCCACCGGCGATCGACTGGCGGGTGAGCGACAGATCGTAGGTCATGATCTCCTCCTGCCGGCGGTCGGAGATATAAAAGATGTCGCGACCGTTGGTCTGGATCATCTTGCCCGCTGCGGCCGTGTCCTGCGACGTTTCCGCCAGATGCGGGTTGTGGCCGGCGAACCCGAGGACGAAGACCGATTCGCCGGGCCGGAGATAACGTTCGGTGTAGCGCAGGATGTCCCGGCGCGGCAGGCTGATCCTGGACCGGAGATTGGGCGGAATGTCCGGCTCGATCATCGGCATATTGACCCGGTCGTTGGGGCTGTCGATCTGCGCGCCTTTCGGGTCGACCAGGATCTTGCCGGTGTCGTCCTGGACGAAGAACGGCACGCTCCATTTTCCCGAATCGATCTCCTGCCAGCTTTCTTTAAGGTTGCCGTGCTCGTCCTTGTATTCGTGCCGCTCCTCGATCCGGTAGTCGAAATAGACGCAGGTGGTGCCGGAGATCGGGGCCTGGGTGATCTCCTGGAAAGGGACGATCGCGCCGTAGACCTCGACCCGGCCCATGGCCACGGAGCGGATCTTCGAGGTCGGGGTGTTCTGCATGGTCCGCCGGCGGCGCAGCGCCTGGAAACCGTTGAGGAACAGGAACAGGCCGACGGCCAGGCCCAGGAGCGCCCCGAGGAACAGGTGCTCGTTGGTGAATTCGGCGTCGGGCGCGGTCAGGAGGCCGGAAATGGAAAAGGGGTCGGCGGCGCGGGCCATGAGGGTCTGGATCTATTTGCGCGGCCGGCCGCGGCGCGGAGATTCCTTGGGGCCGCTGACCACGTCGCCCGGCAGCTTGCTCGGCATCTCCTCGGCGGCCAGGACCTCCTGGTTGCCGCCGAGTTCCGACTCGGCCGCCGCCTCGCCGCGCGACCGGCCTTTGAAACCGAAGATGCGGCAGAGGCCCGACTTGCCGTAGCTGCGGGCGATCTCCGGGCCGCAGACGCCAGAGATGAGCAGGCTGAGGAAGTAGTCGTCGCGGTCGCGGAACGCGGGATCCAGCCGCTTCAGTTCGCCGGCGTTGTACTGGACGCCCCAGGTGCCGGCGAATTCGCCCGGCTCGCACAGGTCGAAGACGATGGCGTCATCCGGGGCGCGGTCGACGCACTCCGGGCAGAAGATCCGGGTCACCACGTCGCCATTGAACTGCGAGGTGAAGGTCAGCGTGCGTTTGGAGCAGAGGCAGGTTTCTTGGGTGTTCATACGGCCGGGGTTCAGCGTGGTTCATTTTTTATGATCGATGGCGGCGGGCGCCGGGCTGTTGGCGCCAAGCAGACTGGTCGCCCTGATGCGCCGGAAAGAGGACACCAGCGGCCGGACGACGGACAAGATCAGGAAAGTGGCCAGGACGGCGGTGCCGCCCATGACGACCAGGTCGTACACCGAGAAAGTGACGATCTGCCCGGTCGAGATCAGCTGGCCGCCCGTTCCGAACAGCCGCAGGTCCGAGGTGGGCAGGATGCCCAGGCCGATGATGGCGGCCACAGCCCCGAGCAGGAAGATGAACTGCTCTATCTTGATCTCCTTCTGAAGATTTTCCTGGTACATCAGGCCGGTGATCTCGAGGGTAGAACTCAGGTAATCCTGGAACATCGTCCAGAGCCGGTCGATATATCCGGTGGCCGAGCGCAGTTTGGCGAAGCGGTAGGCCTCCAGGCCGCGCATCGCCCGGGTCAGGCCGAGGTCATCGATCTCCGCCCGGCGCTCGTCCAGGTAGGAGTCCATCTGGGACAGCCTGGCGCGCAGGACGGCGAAGTCCCGCTGATGATCGAGCAGCTGGTCGCGGATCGCCGGCAGCTCCTTGAGCGACAGGGTCTGCTTCGAACGCAAACGCTCGATCGAGTCCCAGGTCGAGCGGTGGATGTCGAGAAAGTGGCGCAGTTTATGCTCGTATTCCCGGAAGAGTATCAGGTCGACCAGCAGCATACGGACCAGCGCCTCGTCACCGCCGCTGATGACGATGACGTTCTCGGCGTAGTGCACCGAGACGCCGTCCTGGCGGGCGACGTGATACGCGGTCTCGCCGAGCCGCTCCAGCAGCGCGGCGGCCTCGCCGTCGGTCGCGTTCTTCATCGTGATGAAGACCGGCCGGCGGCCCTCGTGTTTGACGGCGGGCATCAGGACCGGCGTGCCGAGGCTGTAGATGAGCGCCAGGGCCGGGGATATCCGGGAGTCGTAGAATTCGCGCAGGGCGGCGACGTCGGCCGCGACGTCGGCCGAGGCCGGCTTAGTGACGACCAGGACGCCGTCCTCGTGGTAGTCGGCGGTCAGCCCGTCGAAGCGGGCGGTCACCAGGTCGAAACGTCCGCCGACGTAGACCGGAGCTTCGGGGCGCAGCTTGTCGTAGGTCGCCTTGAGAGCCGCGGGGTCGAGCGGCAGATGAGAACCCGCGCCCTTGAGGAAGGCGAAATATTCCTTGAGGTGAAGCTTGGTCCGCGGGAACCAGCTGCCTGTGGCCACGGAGATCACTTCCATATTTTGACGGGTATTTTTTTGATAGCCGCGGCCCCGGGATATTTCCTGATGATGCCGCGTTTGGCCCCCATCTGCTGGACGATGCCGGTGGCATTCCAGGTGCCGACGGCCAGGGCGTAGGGCAGGTCGTCGCGGCGCATCAGCCCGGCGACCAGGCCGGAGCCGAAGGCGTCGCCGGCGCCGGTGACGTTGACCCGCGGCACGTCGATGACCTCGCTATGCCAGGCCCGGGTCTTTTCGGCCGCGTAGGCGCCGTTGAGACCGTCGGTGACGATGGCGGCGCGGCGGGGCAGGCCGCGCAGCCGGCCGACCAGCCCGGCGATGTCGCGCGCGTCCGCATCCAGGAGCGTCATCGCCTCCTCGACGTTCAGGTTGAAGATATCGGTGCGGCGGATCAGCGGCTCCAGCGCCGCCAGACCCTGTTTCAGCTCCTTGCCGCCGGGATTCCAGGCGACGCGGGCTCCGGCCTTCGCCGCCTGGCCGAGGATCCGTTCCATCAGGCCGAGGTCGCCGCCGAGCGAACTGACATAGAACCATTTGGCGCGAAGCTTCGGCCAGGATATCCGGCGCGGAGAGATATTCTCGGAGGCGCCGCGATAGACCAGCACGGTGCGTTCGCCGCTGCCGGCCAGAAGGATGATCGAGAACGCTGTCTGGCTCTTAGGGTCCTTCTGGACCAGGCCGGTCGCGACGCCGTCGGCCTCGAGGGCCTCGATGACGCTGCGGCCGTTGTGATCGGAACCGATCGCAGTCACCACCGCCGTCCGGTAGCCGAGACGCCCGAAAGTGACGGCCGCGTTGGTCGCGCCGCCGCCTGTCTCGAAGACCAGTTCGTCGATCTCGATCTTGGCGCCCATGCGGAAGCAGCCCTCGACCACGTCCGGGGAGTCGGTCGGGATCAGTTCCAGGGCCTTGCTCCGGACGAAGATGTCGCGGGTCGCCGACCCGATGGTGATGACGTCGTACATAGTCACTTCCTCCCGGCGCGGCCTTTGGAGCCGAACAGCTCCATCTTGTGCCTGACGACCTCTTTCATCAGACGCTTCGACGGTGCCATGAGCACCCGGGGGTCGATGGCCTTGTGGTTCCTGATGATGGCCTCGCGCATGCCGGCGGTGAAGGCGATGCGCAGGTCGGAGTCGATGTTGATCTTGCGGATGCCGTGCCTGATCGCCTCCCTGATGGCCTGGTCCGGCACTCCGGCCGCGCCGGCCAGCCGGGTGCAGTCCTCGAGCATGTCGCACTGCTCCTTGGTCTTCTCGATCAGTTCCGGCGAGACGCCGGAGGCGCCGTGCAGCACGAGCGGCACCTTGACCGCGGCATCGATCTTCTTGAGCCGGGCGATGTCCAGTTCCGGCGCCGCCTTGAACTTGAAGGCGCCGTGGGCCGTGCCGATGGAGATGGCCAGCGCGTCGCAGCCGGTCAGCTTGACGAACTTGGCCGCTTCGTCGGGATCGGTGAAGAACGCCTCCTTCTCGCTGACGCTGACCAGATCCTCGATGCCTTTGATGGCGCCGATCTCGGCCTCGACCGAGACGCCTTTCTTGCGGGCCCAGGCGACCACCTTCTTGGTGTTGGCGACGTTCTCCTCGAAAGGCAGGGTCGATCCGTCGTACATGACCGAGGTGTAGCCGGAATCTATGGCCTTCTT
>JBAIXY010000112.1:0-1755 GCA_037916205.1 Vicinamibacterales bacterium
CGGCCAGGTCCTCACCCTCCGTCGCCATCGTCTTCCGGACGTGGTCGTCCAGGGCGGCGAGGACGGCCTCGACGGTCGGCTCGACATCGAACTCCACGGCCAGCGCGGCGATCATCAGCTCGCGGTCTTTCTGGCGGCGGTATTCGCGGATCTCGCGCCGGAATTCCAGAACCCCCATCAGCAGGACCAGCAGCCCGACTAGCGGGATCCAGGTGAAGGCCAGGAAGGCGGTCAGCAGCAGGCCCGCGACCAGGGAGATGAAGCCGACGGCCGTTGATACGGAGAAGGCCAGGCATTTGACCACCCGGCCGCCGTCCATCGGGTTCATCGGGATCAGGTTGAAGAGGTTCAGCAGGGCGATCCAGCCGGTCAGGCCGGCGATGATCGGGTTGCCGGTCCAGAGGTAGGACAGGTAGACGACCAGCGACATGGCCAGGCCCCAGGCCGGCCCCATCAGGGCGATGACCGCCTCGGCCTTCCGGCTCGGCCAGGGATCCGTCGTGGCGACGGCCAGGCCGAAGGGCGGCAGGGCGTAGAAGCCGGCGATCCGCTGTCCGTAGCGGATCATGGCCGTGGCGTGGCCGAACTCGTGGAAGAACATCGCGCCGACGAGGGTCAGCGCCAGGGTCCAGCCGAAGAACAGGCTGTAGAACAGCAGGCAGATGAAGACCATCAGCAGCTGCCGGTGGGTCACGTTGCCGAACATCCGGCGCAGGTAGGAATCCCCGTTATCGTTCATGGCGCACCCTTTCTTGCGCGTCGCGCTTCAGGCTGTAAAGAACTGGACACGGCAATTTAACCGCGCCGGCCGCCATTGTCAACGGGCAACAGGTCCGGGTTGACTGTCGGCCGGGCTGGCGCTACGGTGCGTCCACGCCGCACCTTAAACCCCAACCCCGGGAGCCGCCGATGAAGACCGACCGGAACTCTTTGGAGAAGTTCGTCCTCGCCTTCGCCAGCGATCAGGCACTGGCCCGTCAGGCGCTGCAGCAGCTCGGTCCGTATTTCGCGGACGCGGAGCGGGGGATCTATCCGCTGGTCATGGCCTGGCACGTCAACGGCGCCGAGGCCGCGCGGGCCATCTCGTGCGCGGTAGCCGCGCCCGTGGCCGGAACGGTGCTGGCTTCGGCCTCGAAAGGGCCGAGCCAGATGACCCAGGCCGCGCCCGGCGGGCTGACCTCGATCGCCAAACACTTCCACCGCTGCCGCCGCGACGACCTCTACGCCCGGCTCGACCCGACGCTGCGCGAGGACCTGATCTTCGAGCTCTACGAGTCGCTGGGCATGGCCATGCAGCTCAACCTGCTCGCCAGCCACACCGGCTTCTTCGGCGGACTGCAGCAGCCCGAGGCCCTGGCCATCGGCCTGACGCCGATGCTCTGCGTCTTCTACTCGCTGGCCTACGCCGTCCTCGGCGACGACGCCGAAACGAAAAAGCTCGGACCAATGGTCGAGCTTTGCCGCAAGGCGGTGCCGCTCGGCGAGATCGCCGGCCGACCCGGCAACTGGGTGATCCTCACCGGCTGATCGCCCCTTGAGCCCCCGTCCTCGGACGGGGGTTTTATTTTGCCGCCGGCGGATTCTTCGGCGCGTCGAGCTTGTCGAGTCTCAGCCACTTGAAGAAGTAAAAGACGACGGCCGCCAGGATGATGAAGTCGATCAGGTTGGCCAGGAAGCGGCCGTACATGACCGCGCCCAGGTGCAGGGCGGTCAGACCGTCGGTCGAACCGAAGACGTAGCCGATGAGCGGCTGAA
>JBAIXY010000113.1:0-1565 GCA_037916205.1 Vicinamibacterales bacterium
CAGGGTCTGGATGCCATTGGCGACCAGGAACGGCTTGCCCTCGACCGTCGACAGCACGAGCCCGTCCGGATCGTTCTCGCACACGAACCGACAGGTGTCCTTGGTGCGGCCATGGGCGCGGGCGTGGTAGCACCGTGCCGATACGGCCAGCGACTGCCGGCCGAACACCTGAACCTCGATCGCGACATTCTCGGCTGCGGCCGCGGCACAGAGGACCTCCGTCGAACTGAACGGCAGTTCGACCGGGAGGCAGATATTGCGGGCGCCGTTGCCGGCCAGGAAGCGCAGGGTCTCCTCGTTGTAGACATTGACCAGGGGGCCGATCCAATGCTCGCGGCCACGGAGGTGGTAGAGAGCGGACCCGTCATTGGCCTCGACGAGGTCGGGCACGGGCCTGCCGCAGACTTCGCTGACCAGTCGCCGGTCGATCGCCAGCGCCGTCTCGCCGAGGGTCGAATGGACCACCGTCTTTCCCGCGGCGCGCAGGCGCCCGGCCACGGCGTCGTAATGATCCGCAAACAGCGGGGCGCGCTTCGAACAGATCGCCTCGCCGAGATAGACGACCTCGACCGGCGCCTCGTCGGCAATCCTGAAGTAGAAATCACGCCAAACCTCCGGGGCCCAGTTGAACAGGTTCGGCCCCAGCGTCAGTTCGGTCTTCGTGCCGCCCATCACCTATCTCCAGGTCTTGCCTTGGAAGGCGCCCTGCGTTTCCTTGTGCCCCTCTGTGAGCGCGATCAGGTTGGTCAGGGAGACCTCCTGGCCGGCCATGATCTCGTCGACCGCCTTGCGGAAGGCCGACACGACCGACTTCACATAGGCCCGGCTCCGCTGTCGCCCCTCGATCTTCAGGGCCGTGACACCGGCGCGCACCAGGTCGGGCAGCAGCGCCGACAGATTGAGCGAGCGCGGTTCCTCGAACGCGTAATACGGATCGCGCTGCGCCGAACAGGTGAACTTGCCCTTGCAGATCGTCGGATAGCCGCCGCTCTCGCCGCGCGGGTGCTGATCGATGATGAACGGCCCGAGTCGGCTGACCAGCGTTCCGTCGGCCTTCTCCTCGAAACGAACCTCCGATGCCGGCGAGCAGACGCCGTCCATGTTTGTGGAGGATCCGGTGACGAAATTGGTCAGGCTGCAGCGGCCCTCGGCCATGTTGCCGATGTTGCCGAAAACGAACGCCTCGATCTCGCAAGCGATCTGCCGGTGAACGTCCGCGATCTCGGCTACCGTCAGCAGGCGCGGTAGCACCACGCGCTTGACGCCGAATTCCTCACAATAGAAGCGGATGGCTTCGGGCGAGGACGCCCCCGCCTGGACCGACAGATGCAGGCGCAGCTGCGGGTAATTGCGCGCGGCGAATGCGGCCACGCCCATGTCGGCGACGATGATCGCATCGACCCCGGCCTGCGACGCAATTCCCACCGCATCCTTCCAGAGCTGGAAATGTCCTGCCGGCGGAAACGTGTTGACTGCTAGCAGGACCTTGGCGCCGCGGCCGTGCGCATAGGCCACGGATTGGCGCAGCTCCTCCGGTGAAAAATTCAGTCCTGGAAAATTCCGGG
>JBAIXY010000114.1:0-12966 GCA_037916205.1 Vicinamibacterales bacterium
GGTCGGTCTGGCTCAAGAACGAGTTCGGCGACATCGACGTCGATTCCCAGCTGGCCCGCGAGAACAACATCGAGGTCAAGCAGATCCTGAACGGCTGCCTCTGCTGCGTGCTGGTCGGCCGGCTGGGAGACGCCCTGGAGGAGATCATCAGCTCTTATCATCCGGACCGGATCATCGTCGAGACCTCCGGTTCGGCCTACCCGGCGCCGATCGCCGTCGAGATCCGGCGGCACCCGGACACCCTGAAGCTGGATTCGATCGTCACGGTCATCGACGCGCTTAACTTCACCGGCTACCGCGACAAGAGCTTCACCGCCAAGGTCCAGGCCCAGTACACCGACCTGATCCTGATCAACAAGCACGAGACGCTGACCGAGCGCCAGTTGGACACCGTCCTGGACGACGTCTACGACCTGAACCTGACCACTCCCAAGGTCAAGACCGACCGCGGCCGGATCGATCCGGAGCTGGTCTTCGGCCTGGACACCAAGCTGTTCGAATCGCAGGCCCAGGCCGCCGAGGCCGACCGCGGCAAGGACGAGCGCCACCACGACCTGGAGGTCGAGCTGATCCAGGTGCGCACTGGCCGGACCATCGACCGGGCCGTCTTCGAGTCCCTGCTGAAGAGCCTGCCGCCGGAATATTTCTTCCGCATCAAAGGGGCCCTCGTTTTTCCCGAGGGCCGCTTCCTGCTCAATTACGTCTTCGGCCGCTACGACCTCCAGGAGCTGCGGCGCTACGACGGGCAGACCCAGATCATCTTCATGGGCAAGGACCTGGCCGGCCGGGTCGGCCAGATCAGGTCCGCGCTTGGCCTCGACGAAGCCGAGATAGCCGGGCGATGATCGCCTCGATCGACAGGCGGCGCCGCGGCGCCGCTTTTTTTATTTCGGGCGGCCGCCTGGCCAGCACCAGCTTGATGATGCTGGCGGAACCGACGTCGGCCTCCAGGGCCAGGCCGGCCTCGGCGGCGGCGCTCAGGAATTCCTCTTTCGTGAACAGGCTCTCCGGCCGGTCGTACCAGCGGAAAAGCGGATTGAAGAAGCCGGCCGTTTCGTCCATGACCGCGAGCCAGCCGCCGGGCGACAGCACCCGGGCGCATTCCCGCAGGGCCTGGCGCCAGTCGGCGATGTGGTGGAGGCTGTTAAATTCGACGACGGCCTCGAATTCCGAGTCGCCAAAAGGCAGGCGGGTGGCGTCGGCGGCGCGGAAGCCGGCGGGGATCGGCGGCCAGGCACGGCGGGCCAGGGCGACCTGGTCCTCGTCGAAGTCGGTGGCCGTCAGGGCGACCCCCGGGTAGAGCCCGGCCAGCAGGCGCGTGGTATCGCCGCGGCCGCAGCCGATCTCCAGCAGCCGGGCCGGCCGGCGTCCCCGCACAGCCGCGAAAAGCGGCGGCAGGAGGACGCTGCCGAGCAGCCAGCGCCAGAGCGGCGAATTGACCAGCAGTTTTAGCCGGCGGTTCATCTGCATAGCTGTCCGAATTATACGCGGCGGCCGCGGACAAAAAAAGACTCTGCTTGAGGCCGCGGCGCCGGGACGGGCGGGTCGCCGGCCGGCCGCGTTTTTTCCGGTCAGTTCAGCGCCAAAAAGCCCGGGCCAGTTTCCCGCGCTTGACTTAAGGACCAGCGCCGGGTTAGGTGAAAATATATCCGTTCTTTCCACCTCAAACCGAGATCGCAGTAGTTCAGGAGGTTTCCGATGCGGCGAAGCCGATATCTGGCTTGCGTTCTGCTCGCTGTCCTCTGTGGCTGCGCGACCCCGCGCACGCAGCTGCTCCGGCCGTTCCCCGTCGGTCCGTCGGCCGAAACGCCGGACATCCGCGTGGCGACGTTCAATGCCGGCCTGGCGCCGGGCATCACCAGCCTGTACAGCCGGCGCCTGCAGCCCATTTCCGAGGCGCTGTCGCGCCTGGACGCCGACGTCATCTGCCTGCAGGAGGTCTGGACCGACGAGGCCCGTCAAGCGGCCATCGAAGGCCTCGGCCTGCCGCCGGAGAACGTCTTCTACGCCGACACGGCGGGCGAGAACGAGACCGGACAGGACGTCTGCACGGCCGACGAGATCGCCGGCGCCCTCTCCTGCGCCAAGGAAAAGTGCGTCGGGGAGCCGGCCGAGGAACTGGGCATCTGCGCCTACGACAAGTGCCGCTGGCCGGCCACCTGGCTGTACCTGAGGTCGCGAAGCTGCCTCAACTGCCTGGCCGCGTCGGCCGGATTGCCGGCCGACCAGGTCTACGCCCAGTGCGTCAGCAAGGGCGGCGCTTCGCGCCTCTACGGCGGCCGGAACGGCGTCATTCTGGCGTCTCGATGGCCGCTCCAGGACCGCGAGGCTCTCCGCCTGCCCTCGAGCGCGGCCAACCGCGTCGCCCTGCTGGCGCGCGTCAAGCCGCCGGGCCTGCCGGCGGTCGAGGTCGCCTGCACGCACCTGTCCGCCAAGAACCGGGTCTCGCCGACCGATCCGCGGTTCGACGACTGGGAGGACGAGATGTCCGCCCAGCTGTCGCAGATCTCGACGCGGCTGGCCGCCCGCGGCGGCCGCCGGCCGCAGATGCTGATCGGCGACCTGAACTTCGGCCAGCGGCACGACCCGGACGTTTCGGCCGTGGCCTGGCCGGTCTGGAAGACCGCCGCCGACCTCGGCTTGGCCAGTCCGGCCGAGTACGCCGAACCGCCGGTGTGCAGCTGGTGCCGCGGCAACCGGCTGAACGGCGCCGGGCACGACTGCTTGATCGACCACGTGCTGGTCAGGCGGTCCCAGGTCGGCGTCCGTCTGGCTCCGATCGGCGTGCGCCAGATCTTCAACCAGCCCATCCGGGTCCGGGGCTGGCGCGGAGAGGCGATCGAGACCAACCTCTCGGACCACTACGGCATCGAGGTCGACTTTCGGCTGCGATGAGCGGCCGCGCCGGCGAACGGCGCGGCCTTTTCTTTTTGCCCGGACGGGGTTAAGCTGGCCGCCGTCCGCTTGCGGACGGTCCTTTCCGGAGAGGTGAACCATGATCTTCCGCGCCGTCAATGGACGCTGCGCCGCCGACATCGGCGGCCTCGACCTGCCGGTCGCCGGGGAAGAGGCCCTGGCCATCCTGGCCCGCTGCGGCCTGGAACCGGTCCGGGTCGACCTGATCGCCGCCTGCCGCGGCCTCATCGGCCGGGCCGGCTATCGCCGGGGAGCGCGCCTCGCCGAGGCGCCCGGCGTCTTCGACTGCTCGAGCCTGGTCAAGTGGGCCTACGGCCTTCTCGGCGTCTGGCTGCCGCGCCGCGCGGTCCAGCAGTACTCGGCCGCCGAACCGTCGCCCGACGGCGATCGCCGCCGAGGCGACCTGGTCTTCGTCTCCGGGCTGATCGACTGCTACGACACCGATGTCGCCGCGGCCGTCGGCCATGTCGGCATCCTGACCGGCGACGGGACGGTGATCCACGCGGCCAATTCCCGGGTCGGCGTCGTCGAGACCGAGGTCGAGGCGTTCACCAGGAACGGCGCCGCCTATCGCGGCCTCCGCCGCCCGGTGTCCGATCTCGGCCGCCTGGTCACGTTCCGCTTGCCGCCTTCGCGCGACATCGAGACCTCCGACGACCTGCGCTGGCTGGTGCTGCAGGAGATGGGTCGTCCGGCCCGTCCGCCCCGCGGCGGAAAATGAAACAAGGCGCCGCCTGGCGCCTCCTCGCCCGCTGATCCAACGGTTCAGCGGGTTTTTCTTTTCGCCGCGTAATTCAGGAACAGCCGGGCGACGTTCAGGCCGGTGGCCTGCTCGAAACCCTGGAAGCCGGGCGAGCGGTTGACCTCGAAGATGCACGGGCGGCCGCCGGTCACGGCCAGGTCGACCCCGGCGAATTCGTAGCCGAGCGTTCGGGCGGCCTTTTCGCAAAGGCGGGACAGCGGCCGCGGCAGCGTCGCGGCTTCGCCGACGGCGCCGACCGCGATGTTGCGACGGAAGTCGTCCGACGTCTGGCGCTTGAGCATGGCGCCGACGGACCGGCCGCCGATGACCAGGACGCGATACTCGGCCTCGGCCGGCAGGTATTCCTGGAAAGTGAAGAAGCCGACCAGGTCGTCGTTCAGCTGGCGGGCCGCCGCCGGCGAGTCGAGCCTGAAGACGTAGCGGCCTTTCGAACCGTGGACGCCCTTGGCGACCAGCGGCCAGCGAGCCCCGGCGAGCCGCGGCTTGGCCAGGGCCAGGTTCATGACCTGGAAGCCGGCCGGCACCGGCAGCCCGGCCTCGGACAGCTTCCAGTAGTTGTACATCTTGCTCTGGACGAAATTGCTGCTGGCCAGCGTCCGGTCGATGACCCTGAGCCCGCGCCGAGCCGCGGATTCAGCCAGGAGCAGCGCCTCGGAGACGTACGGGTGGAAATACCGGAAGTAGAGCGTGTCGTACTCCCGGAACAGGTCGCGCCGTCCGCAGAAGGCCCGCCGTCCGCCGGCGCCGACCTCGAAAGCCAGCCGGTCGAACGGCGCCACGTCGACGCGCCAGCCCAGCCCGCGGCCTTCCGACCGCAGGCGCCGGCTTTCATACAGTTCGGGGAGGCCGATGACGAGCATTCGCATACGCGGCCAAGTATAAGCGAGGGTGCCGGCGGTGTACAGCGGGCGGCCGACAATTCACGGACCATATGATATAATTGTCATAGGTCCAAATTAAATAGGCGCGCCTATGAGTTATCAGACCAACATCGACCAGGCCTGCATAGACAATGATTTTTTCAGGCGGGTGCTGTTCACCGGGAAGAAGACCCAGCTCGTGGTCATGGAGATACCCGTGGGCGGCGAGATCGGCGTCGAGACCCATGCCAACGTCGAGCAGCTGCTGTTCTTCCGCTCCGGCCGCGGCCAGGCGGTCCTGGACGGCGAGGTGACGATCGTCGAGCCCGGCGACGTGGTCGTGGTCACGCCCGGCACCAAGCACAACTTCCGCAACACCGGCGACGAGGCCCTGAAGCTTTACACGGTCTACGCCCCGGCCAACCATATCGAGGGCCGGGTGCATCGGACCAAGAAGGACGCCGACGCCGACGTCGATGACGAGAAATTTGGCGAAATGGTCGAGTGACCTCGGCCGTCAGACGTTGATATGACCGGAAAAAGACCGCGTTCGGACCGGCGGGGCTTCACCCTGATCGAGCTGCTGGTGGTCATCGCCATCATCGGGGTGCTGTCGACGCTGGCCGTCGTGGCCGTGAAACGGGCCCAGGTTCTGGCCAGGGAATCGAGGGCCAAGAACGATATCGCCGCGGCGCGCGACGCCATCGCGCTGCTCTTGGCCGATACCGGCAAGTGGCCGGGCGGCTGCAAGCCTGACGTGATCTCCAATCCCGAGATAAACCTGATGTCCGCGCAGGTCGGACTGACGCAGGCGCCGACCGTGGGCACCGTGGACACCGGCTGCGCCTGGACGGCCAAGGACGTGGCCGCCTGGCGGGGCCCGTACCTCTACGTCAAAAAGGATCCCTGGAAACACGACTATTATTTCGACCCGGACTACGAGCCGTACCAGAACTGCCCTTCGAAGACGAGGGGCCCGCAGGCGCCGGTGGTGCTGTCGTTCGGCCCGAACGGAGCGGGCGTCAATGCCTACGACTGCGATGACATCTTCCTGCAGTTGAGATAGGCGTTTGGCTCCGGCTGAGGCGATGAACGGCGGTCCTCCGCCGTTTTTTGGCGCGTCGGCGCCGAGCAAAAAGAAAAACCCCGGATGGATATCCGGGGTCGGGTGAGGAGTGGTCCGCGCTGCCGGTGGCGCAGGCCGGGCTACTTCCTGCCCGTAGAGGCGTCCTCGTCGGGATCGGCGATCTGGTAGACGATCCCGTTGCGGACCCTCTTCCAGAGCTTCTCGACCTTGACGCCCTTGCCGCCGCTGGCTTCGGCCGACTCTTCCTTGTACCACTTGTACTTCTTGGCCTTGATCTCGGTCCAGAACTTGCTGAACTTGCTGACCGGGATGGCCACGATGTTCGGCGAGCCGCGCGAGCCGATCGAGCCGACCAGGAAGGCGACGATGCCCTTCTGGGTGCGGCTGACGATGGCCGAGCCCGAGGAACCGGGGCCGGAGCTCATCTGGAGCAGGGTGGCGCCCTTCCAGTTGATGTCGCCTTCGACGACCGGTCGGTCGAGCTTGTCCTTGCTGACGTGGCCGCGGAACAGCTGCTTGCCCAGGCCGAGCGGCGAGGCGATGTTGCTGACGTCCTCGCCCATGACCGGGTCCTTGGTGGCGACCGGGATGATCGGCACCGGCTTGTCCAGCTTGACCTCGAGCACGGCGAAGTCGTCGCCGCGGTGCTGGTAGCCGACGCCCAGGACCTTCGCGGGGAAGAAGTTCTTCCGCTCGGGCTGGTCGAAGGTGATGTACCAGCTGGTCGGCTCGACCTGGACGCGGTCGTGCGACGTGTCATCCTCGGCCACGCAGTGGGCCGCGGTGACGAAGTGGTAGACGTCCTTGTTGCGCTCGAAGGCCGTGGCGGTGCAGAGCATCCGGAGCGAGCCGTCCTCGGTCTGGCCGTAGAGCAGGGCCGTCGCCGTGTAGAAGTCGCTCTCCAGGGCGTTCAGGCCGCTCGCCGGCTTGTCCTCGGCGTAGGCGACGACTCCGATGGCGGCCAAACCACACAACACGCAAACAGTGAAGAAGCCAAGAAATCTACGTTTGGTCCCCATGGTCAGTCCTCCTTGCGCATGGGTGCTGCGGTCTGTGCCCGGCAGGGGCGGACAAAATACAGCTAAAATGAACTGCTTTTGCACTATAGCAACCGGCGAAAATACGTCAAATCGTCCTTTTTATGTTATAATTAAGCCGAGTTATGCTGCCGTTTCTTCAGGTATTTTTCGCCATTTTCGGCGTCATGGACCCGGTCGGCAACGTGCCGCTGTTCCTGTCGCTGACCAAGGACAAGGACCGACCGATGAAAGAACGCATCGCCCGCAAGGCCGTGTGGCGGGCGGCGCTGATCCTGTTCCTGTTCGTCTTCCTGGGCAACGCCATCCTTTCGCTGTTCCAGGTGTCGATCGAGAGCTTCCGCATCACCGGCGGACTGATCATGATCCTGATCGGCCTGCAGATACTGCTGGGCATCAAGCTGGGCACGACCGACGAGGCCACTGGCGACGACATCAGCGTCGTGCCGCTGGCCACGCCGCTCATCGCCGGCCCCGGCATGATCACCACCGCGGTCATTCTTTCCAAGCAGTACGGTTACGCGGCCACGCTGGCCTGCCTGGCGGCCAACCTGCTCCTGGAACTGCTGCTTTTCTATCGCGCCGACGTCATTCTCAAGATTCTCGGCCGGGAAGGGACCTTGGCCTTCGCCAAGATCATGGGGCTGATCCTCATGACCATCGGCGTCGAGTTCATTAGGAGCACGGTCACATAATCATACCTCTATGGAGAATCAACGCCGCGCGCTGACGGCCAAGGACCTGCCGTTCCTGGCCGCGCTTCTTTTCGTCGTCCTGGCCTTCCCCTCGGCGATCCTGACCGCCCGGGCCCAGACCGGCGGCCTGGCGATCACCGCCGGCCCGACGGTGCCCGAGTCCGGGATCACGGACAGCACGGCGATGATCACCTGGACCACTGACGCCGCGTCCACGTCCAACGTCGAATTCGGCGAGACGACCGCGCTCGGGCAGAGCTACAAGAAGATCGAGCCGATGTCCGGGGCCGAGGTCTACGATTACAGCCACGGCATGACCCTCTGGGAGCTCAAGCCGGGCACGAAATATTTTTTCCGCGTGAGCTCGCGGACCGAGGCCGGCGCCCTCGCCGAGTCGGCGATCGGAGAATTCACGACCAAACCGCCGCCGGAGCCCGTGCCGCCGCCGCTCGTCTCGATCACGATCACGGCACCGGCCGCCGAGGCCAAGATCGCCGGGCCGGTCGCCTTCGCCGCTTCGGTCGAGGGCGCGGCCAAGTCGCTGAACTTCGTGGTGACGACGGCTGACGGCGCTCCGGCCGGGAGCTTCCCCGGCGTCAAGACCGTCGCGCCCCTGTGGGAGAAGAGCGGCGAGGAGTTTCCCGCCGGCCAATATCAGGTGACGGCTTCGGCCGAAGGCGCGGACGCCGCCGGCCAGCCGACGGTCATGACCAGTCCGGCCGTCGTCTTCAGCGTCCTGCCCCCGCCGCCCGTCTGCGGCGACGGCAAATGCGAGGAGACGGAAACGGCCGAGAGCTGCGCCAAGGACTGCGCGCCCAAACCCGTCTGCGGCAACGGTAAGTGCGAAGAAGGCGAAACTGCCGGGTCCTGCAGGGAGGATTGCTACGAACCGGTCTGCGGCGACGGCAAATGCGAGGAGGGGGAGACCGCCAAAGCCTGTCCGAAGGACTGCCTTCCGCCGGAGCCGCCTAAACCGGAGGAGAAACAGCCCGAACCGGCCGCGACGCCGGAAGAACCGGCGGCTCCGCCGCCCGCGCCAGAACCGGCTCCGGCACCGGAGACGGCGGCGCCCGAACCGCCTCCGTCGGCGGGAGGCGGCGGCGCGCCGAGCCTGTCGGCGAACCTTCAAGGAGCCCTGGCCACCTTCGGATCGAATTCGGGCCTTTACCAGATATCCGGCGGCGCCGCGCCGGCCGCCCAGCAGCTGACCGAGAATCAGAAATTGTGCGCCGACAACGGCATCAGCCTCGATCGCTGCGACGCCTGGCTCGAGGCCAAATACGCGGACAAGTCCTGCGCCGCGGCCGGCATCGCCACTAAGGAGTCCTGCGAGAAGTACCTGGCCGATCGCAATAACGGCATTTTCCCAGGCTGCGAAGGCAGGTCGGCTGAGGATTGCGACAAGATCAAGTCGCTGACGACCCTGGGCTATCTGCCTTCGGACAAGAAGGCCGACGCCGACGGGCTGATCCTGAAAATGAAAGAAGAGGGTCAGGTCGCCCCGGTCGCCGGCCTGACGGCCATCACCGAGCAGGCCGCGGCCTCCGGCGAGTGGCGCGCGTCGGCGCCGACCGAGGGCGCCGAGACCTCGCCGGCGGTCATCGTCATCGATTCCGACCACGACGGCATCCCCGACGGCCTGGAGAAGACGCTGGGCACCGACCCGAACAACCCGGACACCGACGGCGACGGCGTTTCCGACGGCGACGAACTTAAGGCCGGCACCGACCCGCTGTCGGCCGGCAAGGAGAAGAAGGCCAGGGAGTTGGACCCGACGGCCAAGGCCCTGGTCGAGGACAAGCCGCTGCAGCAGCCCCGCGGCGCCGGGGCGGTCGACCCTGATTTCAAGGTCGAGCCGCCCGCCGCGCCCGCTGCTCCGGCCGCCGGCGCCGGCCCCGGCGGGAAAGAGCCGGGCCTGGTCCTGTCCGGCACCTGCGCGCCGGGCTCGACCTGCCTCATCTACGTCTACAGCTACGTGCCGATGGTCCTGGCCGTGGCCGCCGACGAGAACGGCAACTGGTCCTATGACCTGAGCAACAGCGTGACCGACGGCCGCCACGAGGTCTACGTGGCCGTGACCGACGATACCGGCAAGATCGCCAAGAAGAGCGAGCCGCTGTCGCTTTTCGTCCGCGCCGCCCAGGCCGTCACCGTCAGCGATTACCTGGCGGCGGACACCCGGACCGCCACCCGGCCCGCGGCCGACGTCGAGAGGCTCTATCTCGGCGGCGCCGCCGGCCTGCTTCTTATCGCCGGCATCGTCGTCTGGGTGCAGATGCGCCGGATCAGGCGGGGCGCGCCCCGGCAGAACTGACGCGATCAACGAAAAACGGGGGCCTGACGGCCCCCGTTTCTGTTCTGTCAGCCCTCGTAGATGACCTCGCGGCAGGCGTTGATGATCTTCTCGGCCCGGTCGCTGGTCATTTTCACTTTCTTGGCCAGTTCGTCCGGATCGCGGCCGGCGATCTCGCGGCAGAGCATCAGGTTGTTCTCGGAGAAGCCGTCGAGTTCCCACTGGTGCAGGTCGTCGAGCACGGTGATCGGATAGAGCGTGGCGTGGTCGACCAGCCGGGCCAGCGAGTGCTCCTCGGCTCCCCAGCCGACCATGTGGATGCCGCGGCAGACGCCGAACTGCAGCGCGCGCTCGGAGAAGCGGCCGTTGGTCACGATCCAGACCTCGTCGAACTTGGGGCACTTGCCCATCTTGGCGCCCTCGACCAGGTCGCCGTAGGCCGACCAGGTGGCCATGGTGTCCTTAAGGTTGACCGAATCGCCGAACTTGTTGCGGAATTTGGCCTCGATCATCGCCGACCGGCCGTCGCGCTTGGCGATCACGTCGATCTCGTGGTCGACGCAGAGGCCGGCGAACTCGGTCTCCGGCACCTCGACCTCGTAGCCGTAGGCGGCCAGGATCGAGGCGACGTATTTCTCGAACTTGAATCCGGCCGGCCCGAGCTTGAGCAGGGCGTTGCGCAGGTTGTAGCGTCCGGCCACCCGCCGGTTGCTGCGCCGCAGTTCGCGGCGGACCAGCCGGTAGAGCGCCTTGGTGGACATGCCGTCGTGGACCTGCGGCTGGACATCGGCGATCACCCGCTCGATCAGGTCCGGCTTGGCGCCGGCCCGCCGCAGGGTCTTGCGGATCTTCTCCGGGTTGAATTCGACGCGCCGGCCGTCGGATTTGACGATCTCCATAGTGGTCGGGTCATCCGGCCGCCGGCCGCAGGCGGCTCACCACGGCGGCCAGGAAGAACAGCAGCGTGCCGACGACGATGATGGTCGCGCCGGAGGGCAGATCGTAGAGATAGGAGGCGGTCAGGCCCGTCAGGACCATCAGTTCGGCGATGGCCAGGGCGGCGGCCAGGTAGCCGCGGAACGATGAGACCAGCATCAGGGCGGCGGCCGAGGGCAGGACCAGCAGGGCCGAGATCAGGATGATGCCCAGGATCTTCACGCCGAGCACCGTGGCGGCGGCCAGGGCCACGTAGAGGATGGCGGTCTGGATGTTGACCGGCACGCCGGCGACCACGGCGTTCTCCTTGGCCAGCGACATGTAGATCAGGCCGCGGAAAGAAAGCGCCAGCCAGGCGGCGATGACCGCGGTCATGACGGCGATGATGGTCAGGTCGGAAGACTGGATGGCCAGGATGCTGCCGAAGAGGTAGGTGACCAGCTCCGGCTGGTAGCCGTGGGTGAAGCTCATCATGATGACGCCGAGCGCCATGCTGGCCGTGAACAATATCCCGATGAGCGTGTCCGAAGCGAGCTTGGTCGAGCGCTCCAGCCAGAAGATGATCAGGGCCACGCCCACGGCCCAGGCCAGGGCCACGGGCAGGGGAGCGGCGCCGGCCAGGACGGCGATGGCGATGCCGGCCAGCGAGGAGTGGGCGATGCCGTCGCCGAAGAAGGCCATCTTGCGCAGGGTGACGAAGATGCCCAGGGCGGCCAGCAGCACGGCCAGAAGCGCGCCGGCCACGAAGGCGCGCTGCATGAAAGCGAAGCTGAACATCTCCATGATCATAGTTCGTGGTCGGTCCGCTGACCGTGCTCGTGCCCGTGCGCGCGGTCTCCGCGCTTGTGCCCGGGGTGTTCGTAGAGTTCGACCGCGGGCCCGAACAGTTCGTCGATCTTGCGGGCGGTCAGCGCTTCCTTGGGCGGGCCATAGCAGAGCATCTGCCGGTTGACGCAGATGACGTTGTCGACCAGCCTCGAGACCATGGCGATGTCGTGGGAGATCATCAGCACCGTCGTCCCGTACTCCTGGTTCAGGTGGGCGATGAGCTCCTGGAAAGTGGCCTCGCCGGCGATGTCGATGCCGCTGGCCGGCTCGTCGAGGATGAGGATCTGGGGATTGTTGAGGATGGCCTGGGCGATGAGCACGCGCTGGAGCTGTCCGCCCGACAGGGTGCCGAGCTGGACGCGGACGGTCTGGGCCGCCAGACCGACCTCCTTGATCTTCTCGGCGACGCGCGAGGCCGGACTGTGCGGATGCCGCGCCAGGTTCATGAACTCGCCGACGGTGATGGGGAAGCTGCGGTCGAAGTCGAAGCGCTGGGGCGCGTAGCCGACCAGGTCGCGCACGGCGTGGAAATGTTTGCCGAAGACGCGGATCTCGCCGCTCCGCACCGGGATCAGCCCGAGGATGGCCTTGATCAGCGTCGTCTTGCCCGAACCGTTGGGGCCGATGACCGCGGCCACCTGCCCCTGGGCGATCTCGAAAGAGATGCCTTCGAGCACGACGTTGGCGCCGTAGGCCACGGTGCAGTCCTTGACGGCGATGGCCGGCGGGCCGCCCTGGTTATTGGTTGGCCTTGATGGTCTCGGCATTGGCGAGCATTAGTTTTATGTAAGAATCGCGGCCGGCCGCGCCCCCGATGTCATCAAGGACGGCCAGCTTCACGTTGTTGTCGTCGGCGAAGGAGCGCAGCAGGTCGACGTTGAACTGGGGCTCGAAGTAAAGGACGGTGACGTTGTTCTTGCGGATGGCGTCGCGGAGCGCGGTCAGGTACCGCGGCGTCGGCTCCCGGCCGGCCGTGGGCTCGAAAGTGCCCGCCAGGTCCAGCCCGTAGGCCGCAGCGAAATAATACCACGCGTCGTGGAAGCTGATGAAGCTCCGGCTGCGCAGGCCGGCGAGGTCCTGCCGGATGGCCCGGTCCGCCGCCTCAAGTTCGGCCAGATAGGAGTTCAGGTTGGAACGGATCCGGCCGGCCTGGTCCGGGAAGCGGATCGACAGGTCGTCGGCCACGGTCCGGGCGATGAGGGCGGCGTTGGGCACGGTCAGCCAGTAGTGGGGGTCGTCGGGCCCCTCGCTCTCGGTCCTGGAGCCGGGCTCGCTGAACGGGGTGACCGAGGGCCTGATGGCGATGCCGCGGTCGACGACCACCTCGGTCGTGCCGGCGGCCGCGACCACCGGCTCGATCCAGCCGTCCAGCCCGTGGCCGATGGCGTAGACCGCTGCCGCGCCGCGCAGCGAGACGACCAGCGACGGCCGCGGCTCGAACGAGTGCGGTTCGGCGCCGGCCGGCAGTATCAGGTCGGTCTCGACCGCGCCGCGGCCGACGTTGCGGACGATGTCGTACAAGGGGAAGACCGTCGCCGCGACGCGCGCGTT